>JAUYAO010000057.1 GCA_030692565.1 Nitrospira sp. | reverse complement strand
CACTCGTCTCAGTTCCTTCACACTCATGATGACCCTGTCCTCTCCGACCATCCAGCCCTCCGTCTGAAAGCCGGCAGTCTAGCAACGAAGAGGACATTTCTACTGTGGTGAAAGCGGACATTATCATTGTGGTATTACATGAAAGGACTTGCGATCTTCTTCCTTGAGCCTCGAACGCCTCAAGGAAGAAGATCGCAAATACAAATGGATGATTCTGGCTAGGCTTGGGAGGAGGGCGTCACGGTTGAGACTTCACTCGAGCAGGCGCTTTCCAGGCCGTTGTAGGCACTGACCGCAAAGAAATAACGGGTGTTGGGTTGGAGATCGGAAATCGTGGCGTTCGGTGCCTCGACAAATTGGGCCGCTTCATACGAACAAGAGCCCGACTGCCCGGGAGATTGCCGTCCGTAATGGACGTAGTATCCGACTATCGACGAACCCTGTATCGGATTCCATGCGAGTGAGGCTGTCGGGAGTGCCGAGCTTGAGGAGGTTGAGACGGCAGGCGCTCCGTCCCCGCCGCCACCGCAACCGGTTAGCAGCATGTAGGCCGTCAGCAACGTGCCTGTGGACAACGTACGCATAGATTGGCTTCTCAACTCATTGCTCATGTAAGGGGGTTCTTTCTACTTGATTGACGGCTGGAGCTACAACATCAAAATGTCGAACGGTGCGGACTGTTCTCTGCAGGCGTTGAGCTAGCGCTCAGTGCAACAGCTGCCATGATGAGTAAAATAAACAGGATCATTACTTCTTACTCCCGCATTGATGGATCTACCATTAGCAATACATAGGCCAAGAATAAACTTGTCTTTATTCAGCGTGAATATGGAGGTTTCTGAATGGAGTTCTTTCTCTGCCTTGCAAAGTTTGAATGATTTGACCTTCAGGTGGACGAGTATCTTGAGAGATTTTACGGCAATCTCTCATTCTGGCTGTGTAGGGATAAGCCTTCACTTCTACACATGTATTATCGAATTAGGGAGTGTGTGATTGAGTGTGGACGGCAATGGGAGGAGGGGGGATTCGTAGGCGCTAGATTTTGGATTGTGAGGCGGCCCTCTCTTGAAAATACCGATAGAGAAGCACGGCGTTGAGCAGGACGACGATCGAAAGAATACTGTAAGTGGTGAAGGTGCTTGCGAGTTTCAGCTCAACAAGGACTCTTGAAAGCCCAAAGCCGACGACTAGGGCATCAAAGCTCATGCAGAGCCGCCGGAATGTCTCCGGATCCATCCAACGGATCAAGAATACGCCGAGCGGAATACCCAGTAAGACGCTTGGCACGATGAAGGGGATCACCTCCATACTGCTGGCGCTGTAAAAACCTATGATGGTGTAAGCAATAGCCGTCAGGGTCGCTTCCGCCACCCGAATCACGCCCAGCGCCGCGCGAAAATCCTGCTTTTCATACCCCTGATTATTGAACAGTAACGCCAGCGGCGGTCCGGAGATGGTCGTGACAGAATAGAGCGTGCCGATGCCGACCCCGAACGGGACCCCGATGGTTTTTTCTGCTTTGATCGGTTTGCGGATGCCGGCCGCTTGAAGCAGAATCAACGGGAGCAGCATGAAGTAGGTGACGAACTTTACCCAGGCCGGTTGCACCATCGAGAGGATGTAGCTACCGATGGCGACCCCCATGGCGAGGCCGATCAGGATCGGCACGACACGCCGGAAAATATTGGGTATGTTTTGGCGATTGAGAAAGAGGACATAACTATTCAGAACCAGCTCCACGAGCACCATGGCCGGATTCAAAATACGATTCGTATAGAACAGCAGGGCAACCGGCATGGTAATCGAGGAGAAGCCGTAGCCCAGCGCGCCATTGACGGTCGCGGCGACGAAAGTAATGAGAACGAGGACGATCTGATCCATGGTTATCCTCTGCGATGGCTTGCTGCAAAATCATTGAGCGTACAATTATCGAGGATGCCGGCAATGGCATCGCGGACCGGGCCCATCACATGTTGGACCGGGCACTCGGCTTTGTCCGTATAGGGGCAATCCCGACATTTTTGATAGGCGGTCTTGCTCACGCAGCCGATGGGGGCAAGCGGACCATCCAGGATGCGGATCACTTGCCCGACGGTGATGTCTCCAGGGGGCTTGATCAAGGTATAGCCGCCTTTGAGACCGCGCCGGCTGGCCAGCAATCCCGCCCGTTTCAGCGCCAGAAGGATTTGTTCTAAGAATTCGATCGGAATGTGTTGGCGCTTGGCAATTTGGTGTCGCTGCAATGTCGTTTGTTCATAGGCAAGCGTGAGCTCAATGAGCGCTCGGAGACCATATTCGCTTTTCTTGGAAAGCTTCACGCCTTGTCTTTCTGAAATGAATTGACTTAGTCAAGTTTCGCCACATTAATGGAGGTCGATGAGATTCGTCAAGCTCCTGGTTGCGTTTACGATCTGGATCTCCTCAAAGGGATGTGGCGAAGCCCCATTCTCTTTCCATTGCGATAACACGATGCAACTCTTTGATCCATGAGGGAATGTTGCTTGACAGTATGAAAGCATTCTTGTTAGCTTGGCACGCTATTTTTCTCCAGCGGCAACCGGTGAGTCTTCTCTAGCAGGCTGCGGGAAAGCCCGGTCGATCCCGCACAGATGGCCGAGGTCGTTACGGTGGTGTTGAGGGAAGAACAACCTCAGGATGCTCAAAAAGGCTGTTCGGCAAGGCCGCAGTGAGTGAAGAGACGAGGAGGTACATACCAAGCTTCGCTTGACCCGCTCGCTTCGATCCATGCGAGCGGATAGGCCCTTCGCCTCAAGTCGACTCTAGGTACGTTGAGTCTCTGAGCGCGGCGAGAACGCCGCTGGCGGACTTTTTCAGCATTCTGCGAGAATCAATCGTTGGACCATTCATGAATTATCAGGACCTCATTCTGACGTTAAGCAGATTTTGGGCGGATCGAGGCTGCGTCATTCAGCAGCCGTACGATATGGAAATGGGGGCCGGAACCTTTCACCCGGCTACCTTCCTGCGCTCCCTCGGTCCCGAACCCTGGCGGGCGGCCTATCCGCAACCCTGCCGTCGACCCACGGACGGCCGCTACGGGGAAAACCCGAACCGCATGCAGCATTACTATCAGTACCAGGTGGTGCTGAAGCCGGCCCCCGACAATATCCAGGAGCTCTATCTCGAAAGCCTGGCTCAATTGGGGATCAATCCCAAGCAGCACGACATTCGATTTATCCAAGATGACTGGGAGTCCCCGACGCTCGGGGCCTGGGGGTTGGGATGGGAAGTCCGTCTGGATGGGATGGAGATAACCCAGTTCACCTATTTCCAGGAAATCGGCGGGATCGAGCTGGCGCCCATCACCGGTGAGATCACCTACGGGACGGAACGCATCGCGATGTATCTGCAGCAGGTCAACAATGTCTATGACCTGGCCTGGACCGATCAGATCAAGTACGGCGACATCCATCATGAAACCGAAGTCCAGGGTTCCCGCTACAACTTCGAAGAAGGCGATGTGGCGATGTTGATGCAGGCGTTTCAATCGCACGAGGCCGAATGTAAGCGGTTGCTCGCGCAGACCGAGAAGCGCTTAACGTTGCCGGCCTACGACTACTGCATCAAGTCCTCGCACGTATTCAATATGCTCGACGCGCGCGGTGCCATCAGTGTGGCGGAGCGCACCGGCTACATCGCCCGGGTCCGCGCGCTGGCCCGGCAATGCGCGGAACGGTACATCGAAGAACGGGCTGCCATGGGGCATCCCCTCATGGCTCGTGCGACAAAGCAGGGGACTCACTCCACCGGTCGCCCGCGATCGGCCGCTGCAAGCAAGCGGTCTTAATTGGCTGAGAAATTGTCTATGCCGAAAACTCAGAAACCATCTCGCGACAGTGGATCCACGAAGAAGGGGAGCGGGCGATCTGCTCCGGCGACCGCAGAGTTGCTGCTGGAGATCGGGGTCGAAGAGCTGCCCTATCAGTTCATCAGTCCCGCGTTGACCCGATTGAAAGAGTCCGCTGAGCAGTTGTTTGCGGAGCAACGACTTACCTTTCAGGCCGTCCGGACACTCGGAACTCCCCGAAGGCTGACGCTCGTCGTTGAGGGACTGGTCACGCAACAGGCCTCCGTCATGAAGGAGGCCATGGGGCCGTCCAAAGCGGTGGCATTCGATCAGGCGGGACAGCCGACCAGGGCTGCTGTCGGCTTTGCCGCGGGGCAGGGGGTGGCGGTAGAGGATCTGGAGGTTCGACAGACACCGAAAGGCGAGTATCTCTTCGCGGTGAAGCGTGAAGAAGGACGTCCTTCTAAAACCGTGCTCACAGAACTCTTGCCGCGGCTCGTGGCCAAGTTGTCATTCCCCAAAGCGATGAAGTGGAACGAAGCGGGTGTGCGGTTTGCCCGGCCGGTGCGATGGCTGGTCGTGCTCTTCGGCGGCGCGGTGCTACCGATCGAGGCGGCTGGAATCAAGGCGGGGAACCGGACGCGGGGTCACCGGGTGCTCGGCTCGAAGCAGGGGGTCGTCGTCAAGGATTGTGCGACCTATGTGAAGGCGCTGGAGAAAGACGGCGTCATTCCTGACCCGGAACGCCGTCGGGCCATCATAGCCGAGCAGATTTCGACGTTGTGCAAAAAGACGGGATTTGTGCTGAACCAAGACGACGCGTTGCTCGACCAGGCGGTGTATACGACGGAATGGCCGTACGCGATCATCGGGTCGTTCAAGGATACGTATCTTGATGTCCCCGAAGAAATTCTGATCACCTCAATGAAGGAACACCAGGGCTTTTTCTCGCTCCGTCATAAGACGACCGGGAAGTTGGTGGCGCATTTCATTGCGGTGGCCAACAATCGGGTCAAAGACATGGGCCTCATCCGTGAAGGCAATGAGCGGGTGCTGGCGGCGCGTTTGGCCGATGCCAAATTTTTCTACGACGATGACCGGACAACGCCACTACAGGAAAGAGTCGCCAAACTTGCCGGGGTCACCTTTCATCAAAAAATCGGGACGATGGGGCAGAAGCAGGCGCGCATTGCTGCCCTGGCGGTTTCGCTCGCTCGGCTGGCAGGTCTGAACGAATCCGTCATAAAGAATTGTGAACGGGCGGGTGCATTGTGCAAGGCGGATCTGCTGACCGGCATTGTCGGAGAGTTTCCTGAATTGCAGGGTGTGATGGGCGGCTACTACGCGCGGCACGACGGTGAAGCGCCGGCGGTGTGCCTGGCGATCCTCCAACATTATCGGCCCCAGTCGATGGAGGGCGCGATCCCCGAGTCGACCGAAGCGCAGGTTTTGTCGCTGGCCGACCGGTTGGACAGCCTTGCATCCTTCTTCCATGTCGGCATGGTGCCGACGGGTTCGGAAGATCCCTTTGCGCTGCGTCGTCATGCCACGGCAGTGGTGCGTATTCTCTTGGAAGGTAGCGTCCGATTGAACCTGGGCCGTGCCATCAGTGAAGCGCGTACCATTGTGGAGGCGGCAGGAATCAAGGCTGGTTCGAATCAGGGGGACGGCCAGCAGCGGCTGGTCGACTTTGCATTTGAACGGGTACGGCACTATGCCCGCACCGTCCACGGGTTGCGGGATGACGTCGTGAATGCCGTCGTGAGTGTGACCGATCGTCAGTCGTTCGACCTGCGGGATCTCCTGGCCAAGATGCAGGCATTACAAGCGGTGACCAGCCGGCCGGAGTTCGACCCGTTGATCGTGGGATTCAAGCGCGCCCATCGGCTGGTTGAAAAAGAGCAGTGGGATCGTCAGCCGGTCGCCTCAGCCGTCTTTCAAGATGCCACCGAGTCCGCTCTGCATAAGGCGGTGTCCGAGGAGCGGGAACGGATGGGGACCTCGATGCAGGCGAGCGACTACGGCAAGGCGCTGGAATCGCTGGTGTGCCTGAAGCCGGCCATCGACGCCTTCTTTGCCGCGGTCATGGTGAATGCCGACGACAAAGCGGTGCGCAGCAATCGGCTCTCGCTCTTGAAGGATGTGGATGACTTCTTCATGTCATTCGCGGACTTTTCCCAGATTGTGGTACAAGGGAGTTAGTCGAGGCATGGAGCTATGGTGCAGGATTTCCCATCGCAGGTTGGCCTGGCAGAACCGGGGAATGATGCACTGCGTTCCACCCGCGTTCAGCGGTATACGCGGGTCATCACGATTGTCCTGATCGTATTGTGCAACGGGATTTTCCTGCTCGGCATATGGGCGAGCGGCGTCAACCTGGATGAGCTAGTCAAGACGCAGGATCAGTTCAATCCGCAAGACGACGTGTGCCTTCGTCTCAGTTGGCAGCGTCTCGCCGGATCGGCTGAGCCGATCCGTCTCTGCTCCGAATGGATCAATCTCTCGGATCCGACAGGCAAGCCTCATGTGCTGGACAAAAACACCAAAGTACGGCAGGGTTCTGATGGGCGCTATTACGTGGATCATGGCATCAAGGCCGATTTTCGCCTCGTGGGATTTGTCGGATTTGTCGCGGCGGTCATCGTCTTCGGGATGTTGACGCGGCGGTATCTGGTCAATCGGTATCGGCATCAACTTGAATTGGCTGCAGGCAGACCAGTCGTCTAGGTTCAGTGGTCGATCGCAAAGGAGAGCAGGCGTGGCAAAGAAATACGTGTACTACTTCGGTGACGGCAAGGCAGAAGGCACGTCCAACATGAAGGAGTTGCTGGGCGGCAAAGGCGCGGGTCTGGCCGAGATGACCAACCTGGGCATCTCCGTGCCGCCCGGATTCACCATTACCACAGAAGCCTGCGCGGAGTATTACAAGCTGGGGAAGAAGTATCCGCCCGGGATGTGGGAGACGGCGTTGGCGTCACTCAAGCGGGTGGAACGGTCGATGGGGATGGGATTCGGCGATCCGGAACGGCCGTTGCTGGTCTCCGTGCGGTCCGGTGCGCGCGCGTCGATGCCGGGGATGATGGACACCGTCCTCAACGTCGGCCTGACGCTGAAGACGGTCGAAGGTCTCGCCGCCAAGACGAAGAACGAACGATTCGCGCAGGACAGCTATCGCCGGTTCATCACGATGTTCGGCAGTATCGTCATGGGAGTGCCGCGCGAGCATTTCGAAGCCATTCTGAATCACAAGAAAGAAGAAATGGGCGTGAAGCACGAGACGCAGCTCGATGCGCGCGCGCTGCGCGATCTCGTGGAACGCTTCAAGTCGCTGGTCAAGGAAGAGACCGGCAAAGGGTTCCCGGACGATCCGAATGAGCAGCTGAAGCTGGCGATCGATGCCGTGTTCTCATCCTGGAACGGCGCGCGTGCCATCACCTACCGCCGGCTGAACGGGATTCCGGATCACTGGGGCACGGCGATCAATGTCGTGGCCATGGTGTTCGGGAACATGGGCGACACCAGCGGCACCGGCGTGGCCTTTACCCGCGACCCCAATACGGGTGAGCGGAAGTTCTTCGGTGAGTGTCTGATGAACGCGCAGGGCGAAGATGTGGTGGCCGGCATCCGGACGCCGCTGCCGGTCACGGAGTTGGGCCGGACCGTGCCTCCCGCCTACAAAGAGCTGGAACATACCTACAAGCGCCTCGAGAAACATTACCGCGACATGCTCGACCTGGAGTTTACGATCCAGGAGGGCAAGCTCTACATGTTGCAAACGCGTGTCGGGAAACGGACCGGCATCTCTGCCGTGCGGATCGCCGTCGAAATGGTCAAAGAAGGGTTGATCACCAAGCGCGAGGCCGTGCAGCGGGTCGGCCCGGATCAGCTCGCGCAATATCTTTATCCGATCTTCGATACCCAGTCCGAAGCTGGTTCAACTCCCTTGGGCAAAGGCCTGCCGGCCGGGCCGGGAGCGGCGGCGGGAAAGATCGCCTTGACGCCGGATCGCGCCGTCGAGATGAAGGCATCCGGGCAACGGGTCGTGCTGGTCCGCGATGAAACCAGCCCCGACGATATTCATGGCATGAATGCCGCCACCGGCTTCGTGACCGCGCGCGGCGGGATGACCTCCCATGCGGCGGTCGTCGCGAGGCAGATGGGCAAAGTGTGCGTGGCCGGCTGCGAAGCGGTCGAAGTCATCGACAATCAATCGGTGCGGATCGGCTCGAAAGTGTTCCGTGAGGGCGACTATCTGTCTGTGAACGGGTCCACCGGCAATGTGTATGACGGCGATATTCCCGTCATGGAATCCGAGATCATTCAAGTGGTGCAGGGGAAGCTGGATGCGAAGCAGTCGCAGAAGTATCAGCTCTTCGCGACCATCCTCTCCTGGGCGGACAGCGTGCGGACGATGAAGGTGCGGGCGAATGCCGATGTGCCGGATCAGGCCAAGATCGCCAGGGGGTTCGGCGCCGAAGGGATCGGGCTCTGCCGTACGGAACACATGTTCTTCGCGGAAGACCGTATTCCGATCATGCAGAAAATGATTCTGGCCCGGACGAAAGAAGATCGGGAAAAGTATCTGGAGCAGTTGTTGCCGCTGCAGAAGCAAGACTTCATCGGACTCTATCGTGAGATGGAGGGATTCCCCGTCACCATTCGCCTGCTCGATCCGCCGCTGCACGAGTTTTTGCCGAAGCGCGAAGAGCTGATGGTGGAAATCGCCCAGCTGGAGTTGACCGGCAAGGACGGAGTGAAGCTGGAGGAACAGCGCCGGTTGCTGGCCCGCGTCGAGGAGCTGCATGAATTCAATCCGATGCTGGGACTGCGCGGCTGCCGGCTGGGCATTACGATGCCGGAGATCACGCGCATGCAGGCGCGCGCCATTATCGAGGCGGCCTGTGAGCTGGCGAAGGAAGGCAAGAAGATCGTGCCGGAAATCATGATTCCGCTGGTGGGCATGGTGGCGGAAATGAAGTCGCAGAAGGATCTCATTCGCGAAGTCGCGCAGGAGACTATGAAACGGTACGGCGTGAAGCTCTCGTACCTCGTCGGGACGATGATCGAATTGCCCCGCGCCGCCGTGACCGCCGAACGGATCGCGGAAGAAGCCGAGTTCTTCTCCTTCGGCACGAACGATCTCACCCAGACGACCTTCGGATTTTCCCGCGACGACGCCGCGAAGTTCATCGACCACTATCGCACCGTGAAGATCATGGATGCGGATCCGTTTGCCACGCTCGATCGTGAAGGCGTCGGATCGTTGATGAAGACCGCGATTGCCGGCGGGCGCAAGTCGCGACCCGGGATCAAGCTGGGGATCTGCGGCGAACACGGCGGCGATCCGAGCTCCGTCGAATTTTGCAATCAGCTGGGGTTGGACTATGTGAGCTGTTCGCCGTTCCGCGTGGCGATTGCTCGGTTGGCCGCGGCTCAGGCGGCACTCGCCCATGCAGACGCGAAGCCGGTTGCATCCAAGAAAGCCGTGGCGGCGCGCGTCAAGACGGTGAAATCCGTGAAGGTCTCGAAGGCCTCGAAGTCCCCGAAGTCTGTGAAGCGGGCCAAGCCGGCGCCCAAGAAGCCTTCAGCCAGCCGCAAGAAACGGTGACGGACCGGACACGAGATCTCCACTATATGACGTTGGCTCTTCGCCTTGCGGCGAAGGGCCAAGGCAAAACCAGCCCCAACCCGATGGTTGGGGCGATCGTCGTCTCCAAGGGCCGCATCGTCGGGCAAGCCTATCATCACGCAGCCGGCCAACCTCATGCGGAAGTACTCGCGCTTCGCCAAGCCGGATCTCTGGCGCGCGGAGCGACGCTCTACGTGACCCTCGAACCCTGCAGCCATCTGAAGAAGCGCACTCCACCTTGCGTGCCGGGGGTGATTCAATCCGGCGTGCATCGCGTTGTGGTCGCCATGCGCGACCCCAATCCGGCGGTCAGTGGGAACGGCCTCGCGCAACTGCGTCGAGCCGGATTGGCCGTCACGGTCGGGGTTGCGCGGAAGGATGCGGAGGCGCTCAATCGGGCCTATTGTCATTGGATCGTCAACGAGCGGCCTTACGTGACGCTCAAGGCGGGGATGACTCTGGATGGACAGATCGCAACAGCGCGTGGCGAGTCCCAGTGGATTACGGGGCTGTCATCGCGGCAGGAGGTTCATCGTCTGCGAAGTGCGATGGACGCCGTGATTGTGGGCATCGGGACGGTACAGAAAGATAACCCGTCCTTGACGGCGCGCAACGCGCCCGGTCTGACGGCTCTGGCTGCGACTCAGCCGACGAGGATCGTGGTCGATAGTTCTTTGCGTATCGCGCGCTCAGCTAAAATCCTCACGCAACAGTCTCGTTCGAAGACGATCATCGCCACGACGAAGGCTGCCTCACAAGCCCGATGTCGGGCCCTCGAACGACAGGGGATCGAAGTGCTGCAGTTGCCGAGTCGCGGTGGCCATGTGTCGCTGAAACATCTGATTGCGGCGCTGGGAAAACGCGGGATGGCCTCGGTCATGGTCGAGGGAGGCGGAGAGTTGAACGAAGCGTTCTTCAAGGCCAAGCTGGTGCATCATGTTCAACTGTACGTCGCGCCGACCCTGTTGGGCGGGGCCGCATCGAAAGGCGTGATCGGGGGAGCGGGGCCTCGCCGGCTGGCCGATGCCTGGAAATTGAGACAGATGCGCACCAGGGTGCTCGGGACGGATGTCGTGGTCGAAGGCGACGTATAGCAGGATGCTGAAAAAGTCCGCCAGCGGCGTTCTCGCCGCGCTCAGAGGCTCCACGTACCACACAGAGTACGCCTCGCCTCTTCGCTTGCTGCGGCCTTGCTGGGCGGCCTTTTTGAGCATCCTGCGGTGGTTCTTGGCTCGACCTTATCCTGAAGACCGTTACCGTAATTGTAGAGCGATGAGGAATCTTTTCACGATCAGGCAAGCAACTCAGTACGTGTGTTCCCTGCTGGTCTGGTGTTGCCTTGCCGCAGCGGGCGAGCCGGTCTGGTCCGCTGAGCCCCAGCCTGCGAATCAGCCGCTCGCGGCCGACGTCTTTTCTTACCTCGACGAAGCGGATAGCACGAAAGCGGAAGTCGTGCTGCAACGACTGCTCGCCAATCCTGATGCGACGATTGACCTGATCAGCCGCGCCATCCAGACCGGGCGAACCTATCAGGCCATGCCGGTCGGGACGATGGCGGAGGAACGGATTGCGGTCCGCGAGCGTACGTATCACTATGCGCTCTCGGTTCCGCTCACCTATCAGCCCGGCAAGGGATATGGACTGGTCGTCTGTCTGCACGGGGCGGGGTTTTCCGGTGAGGCCTATCTTGAACGATGGCAGAATCGCTTAGGCGATGACTATATTCTCGTTTGTCCGACCTATCCGTCCGGCGCCTGGTTTACCAGGCAGGCGGAGGACCTCGTGCTGGCCGTCATCGAACGGGTGCAGGCGCAGTATCACGTCGATCCGGACCGGGTGTTTCTCACGGGCATGTCGAACGGCGGGATCGGCACCTGGTTGATCGGGATGCATCATGCGCAACGGTTTGCCGGTCTGGCTCCGATGGCCAGCGGCCTCGACGGCGTCCTCATGCCGTTTCTTGCCAACTTGCGGACCACGCCGGTCTACATCATTCATGGCGCGAAAGATCAGGTGATGCCGGTGGAGTTGAGCCGGACGATCTCGCGCGAGCTCGCGGCGATCGGCTATCCGCACATCTATCGTGAGCATGAACGCGAGCATCCGATGGCCGGCGGACATTTCTTTCCTCGCGAAGAGTTGCCGGACCTGGTGACCTGGATGAACGCACAACACCGGAACCCGTTGCCGACCGCGCTGACGGTGGTCCGTGAGGCCAGTCATTTTCAACCGTTCGGCTGGGTGCGAATCGACGCGACCGATCCGATCGCCGCCTTTGCGGACGATCTGGTCTCAAAGCGCGATGAGTTGACCAGGAAGAAACGCTACGCCAGGCTGGATGTCTCAGTGACCGCGTCCAATCGTATCGAAGTCGAAGCCGGGCTCGTGCAACGCTACACGCTGTTTCTGAACGATCAATTGGTGGATGTCTCCAAGCCGGTCACCGTCGTGACGAACAAGCAGGTCTCATTCGAAGGAATGGTCACGCCGTCGGTCGAGACGCTCCTGCGCCAGGCGCGGGCGCGCAAAGATCCGCGGCAACTCTTTACGGTGCAGCTGCCCATTCAGGTGTCGAAGCCCGCGCCATGAGCAGGGGCGTTGCTATCCGGATCGACGTCCGTGTGATCGGCTTGCTGTGCGTCCTTGCCGGCATCCTGCCTCAGCCTGTGCTCGCAGATCCCTGCCGGCTTGCTTCTCAGCATGCGGGCGTCGCGTTCCCTGTCGAGCGACTCGATCCCGCCTGGGTCTGCCGTCTCCAGCCGATCATCGATGACTTTACAACCGCCAACAAAGTCGGGCCGGTACTGACGCCGCTGCCGGAGTCGGTCTATGTGTATTTGTTGGATCGGCCGCCCGTCGCTGCGGCGCTCGTGAATCGCCTGGAGTTAGGGCTGTATAAAGCCGAGGCGCGGGGGCCCGGCCGCTATTGGGGGGACGACGGTGAAGGGACGGTAGGATTGGTCGAACTGGTCTATCAGGATCCGCATCATCGCCTGTATTATCTGGAAGGGTCGCACCACAGCACACTGCTGCCGCACTTGACCGGCAAGGCTATCGTGATGCTCAGCATGGCGACAGTGAAAGATGCTGCCGGTCAAGAGGCCGTCGAAACGACGCTGGTGTCCTATACCAGGTTGGATAATCGAGTATTGGCCGGACTCGTGTCGCTGCTGCGTCCGCTGGTCGGGCGCACGGTCTCTCGCAAACTGATGAAGGGGGTGGACGCAGTGAATCGGTTGGGGATGGAAATGCGGCGGCATCCTGAACGAGTCCTCTTTGAGGCGACCGATCCGCCACCGTTGCCGCCTGAGGACGTAGTGTTCTTGAAACAGGCGCTGGCTGGTATGCCCAGGATCGGCAACATCCATGAAAAAGGACCGGCCTCTCGATGACATCATCGCGCAGCTTTCTCCTGATCTGCACCGTCGGGATCTTTTGCTTCATCAGCTACAACATGGTGCGTATGCCGGTGCTGGCCTTGTTCGCCGAGCATCTCGGGGCAGGCCCCGAACGGATCGGGCTGATCGTGTCAGTGTCGACCTTGACCGGCGTGCTGCTCAAGCTGCCATCCGGCGCTTTGTCGGATATCTACGGCCGGAAATTTTTGTTGCGCATCGGGGTTGTGGCTTTCGGCCTGCCGCCGTTTCTCTATCTCTTCATCACGGACCTAAATAGCCTGACGATCTTGCGGTTCGTGCATGGGTTGGCGACGGCCATCTTTGCGCCGAGCGCACTGGCGACCGTCGCGGAGTTGTATCGTGAACGCCGGGGGGCGGCGCTGGGGACCTACACGGCTTGCACACAGTCGGGGGCGCTGCTCGGGCCGTTTATCGGCGGGTATCTTGCCCATGTAGCCGGGTTCGATTTTGCGTTCATCACAGCCGGGGTCTGCGGCTGCATCGCGATCGTGCTGTTTTATAGTATGCATTTGGATGTGGCGACGCCGCGCGTGCATCAGAAGGGGATGCGGCCGCTGCTGGCGGAGATGTGGAAGGGATTCGTGATTGTGGCGCGGAACCGCAAGGTGCTCATCACCAGCGCGACCGACGGCGCCAAGATGATCGCCAACGGCGCGCTCATGGCGTTTCTTCCGCTCTATGGGCTCACGGTGGGGTTGAATCCGGGCGAGGTCGGGCTCTTGTTCAGTGTGCAGGCCGGCACATCCTTCTTCTCCAAGCCGATCATGGGGCGGGTGTCCGACCGGGTGGGGCGGCAGCCGCTGATCATCATCGGCCTGCTGATCTGCGCCGTGACCTTCGTCTGTATGCCGCACGTGTCGATCTTTGCTGGGTTGCTGCTGCTCTCAGCCGGATTTGGTTTTGGAGAAGCGGTGGTGTCCTCGTCCTCATCGGCGCTGGTAGCGGATAGCTCAGAGTTCAAGACGCTAGGAGCGGGGATGGGGATGCAAGGCACGATTATGGATATCGGTCATGCGAGCGGGCCGTTGCTGGCGGGCATCCTGATTGCCAATATGAGCTACGCCGGGGCCTTCACGATTATCGCGAGCCTCCAGATCGCCGCGGCCCTGGTCTTCTGGCTGACGATGAGGAGTAAATAAAACGTTTCCTGGTTTTGTGTGAGTAAAGATCGACCGTAGGCTCTTGTGATTCCCCTCCTTCGTAAGGAGGGGTGAGGGGAGGTCGAAGATCGGGTGTTCCAACGAGCAAGTGTGGCCGGCATCAATGCGTGACGGTTGGGTGAAGCTCTACCCCACCTGGCCTCCCCTTACAAAGGGGAGGGAGCAACAAAAGAATATGTGCCACGACATGATGAAGAACCAGAGACTCCCTCCAGTCGAATTCAAGAAGATCCATAAATAAGCCGGTGCTATAATGCCGACGGCTGATTACTGAGGGCTTGTATATGTTCACCGGCATTGTCGAAGAAATGGGCGCAGTGATTTCGCTGGAGAAGACGCTGGCCGGGACGAGGATGACGCTGCTGGCCTCGACCGTCATGAGCGATCTCAAGATCGGCGACAGTGTGAGTGTGAACGGGATCTGCCTGACGGCGATTTCCAAAAGCGAGAGCAATTTTACGGTGGAAGTGTCTCCCGAGACACTTTCAGTGACGACGCTGGGCCTGCTCACGGCAGGAACACCGGTGAATCTTGAACGGGCCATGAAGCTGAGCGAGCGCATCGGCGGGCATCTGGTCGCGGGGCATGTCGATGGCGTCGGGACGATTCGCAGCCGGCAGCAGGACGGGAATGCCGTCATCTTCACCATTGAAGCGCCGCAAGACATTCTGCGTTACTGCGTCGTCAAGGGCTCGATCACCGTCGATGGCATCAGCCTCACGATCAACGATGTGACGAATCATGGATTCTCCATCGCCATCATTCCGCATACCGCCAAAGTCACAACGTTGGGCCTCAAACAGGTCAACGATCCCGTCAACCTCGAATCCGACCTCATCGGCAAATACGTCGAACGCCTCCTCCAGGAGCGGGGGCAAGTCGCGCCGAAACCGACCCCCGTGATCGATAAAGACTATCTTCAGAAGCGGGGGCTCATCTAGAGACTGACGGCGAACGCGGGCGACGGGAAGATCTAGTGTGGCATCTAGAGGGACGTTCCACTTCGGCCACACATAGGTTCCGGGCTGGTTGCGATCATCGCCCTACACTACGAGGGGGCGATCCATTCGCGGAGGTGCTATGGAGGCAGGTCTTCGAATCGGCGGCAGTCTGCTGATCCTTTCGATGCTGGCCGGAACGGCCGGATGTCAAGCCCTTACCCGTACGGAAGGGTTCGGAGACCTCTTTGTCGTCGCGCATGAGGACGATGACCTCCTTTTTATGAATCCCGATATTCAGCGTTCGATCGCACGGGGGCATCGGGTGCAGACGGTGTATCTGACTGCGGGCGATGGGTGTCGATCAGAGCAGTATTGGCGCGCGCAGCGTGAAGCAGGGGTCAGAGCTGCGTATGCGCAGATGGCCGGCGTCGAGGATCGGTGGGTCGACGTTGCCGTCAGGCCAAAGGAAGTGCGGCTACTGCAGCGGCCGCAAGTCAGCCTCGTATTTTTTCGCCTGCCGTCGCCGGCGAGGGAGGATGGGACGAGCTGTCCGCACGGTGCGACACTGGAGAAGCTGTGGACCAGGAGCATCGCCGAACTGTCACCTTTGGACGATCCCCGTGTGACCTACACGAAACATGGACTGGTCGATGAACTGACGAAGGTGCTGAGAATATTTCGGCCGGACCGAGTGAATGCCCTGGATGGAACGGGCCGGAACCCAGTGCCCTGCAAGCCTGGAAATCCGGCGGTCTGTCGCGTTTATTATCCCGCAACCGGCCGGGCGTATCTGTCGGATCATTCCGATCATTACTACTCGGCCTTGTTTGCGCGAGAGGCTCATTCGGCCTATCAACGGCCGCATCAGTTCCAAAGCTATCGGGGATATAACAGCGCACTTGAGCCGCCTAATATCTCAGACTCAGCTTTCTTGGAGAAGGAGCGGGTGTTTCAGACCTATGCAGAGCATGATGACCGGATCGATGATCATCCCCCGTTCGACGATTTCTATCACCTCTGGTTGCTGCGGCAGTACGAAGCCCGCTAGGTGAGATGTGAGCGTATTCAGCGGATGGTGTTTGCTCATCCGCATAAGAACCCGTTCTAAGTGGCCGATAGGGCGTAGCTCATTGAGGTGACAATGGTAATGTCGTTATTTTCAGAAAAGCCGATGGCGTGTTTTACGGACAGAAATAGGTAGACCCGGTTCTTATGTGGATCCGCCTAAACATTGTTAGGCCCACATGGAGAAGTTGTGGACTCTCAAATTATTTCTGGATTATTCGCTCTTGCTGGCGCGTTACTTGGCGGCTTAATCAGCTATGCAACCACGCGCATTGATAGGCGGTGGGGCCGTGCGGAACGCCAAATTGCTCAGCTATGTGACCAAGTTTCTGCATACCACCAGCTTGAAAAACTCTACAAAGAAGAATTGGTACGCCTAGACCCCACTGGCCGGAGCGCAAAGACCATACTGGAGGATATGCGTGCTCTCGTCGCACAATCCGGTGATTTTGAGCACCCAGAAATGACCTCGCTGAGCGTTGCGAAAATACGCCGTGAGTGGGCCTAACAATTCGTTCAAGCCGACCCCGCATCGTGGCGTCGGCCATGTGCCTGCGTTACGTTAGCACGCGTCCGCCACCCCGCTGCGGGGCGGCTTAACTCAGGCGTTCGGCCGCACAAAAAATGGTCCATACCGCTAACCCATTTCTAATTGCTGGTGCCGCGCTTAGTGCCTTGGCTGCCTTATTGCATCTAGGCTGCATCGCATTCGGGACACCCTGGTATCGGTTTCTTGGTGCTGGAGAGCAAATGGCGCAAATGGCATCAACCGGTCATTGGTATCCCACCGTTGTCGCACTCATCATTGCGGCTGTCCTATCGGTCTGGTCGCTATTTGCGCTTTCAGGCGCCGGCGTAATCCGCAAACTCCCCCTCGTGCGGTTGGCTCTTTGCGCAATCACGGGCCTCTACTTATTGCGAGCGCTAGCTATTCCAGCACTCATCCCCTATTCCCCCGGCAACAGCACGGCATTCTGGTTTTGGAGTTCAGCCATTTGCTTCGTCTTCGGCGTTGTGCATTTCATCGGGCTTCGTCAAGTTTGGGAGCGGCTGTGAGCGCAGTGCCGCCCAACAACGCGTTGTACCGGAACAACCCACCTCCGCTTCGTTGCGGAGGTTTCCCTGGTGAACGTAGGTCGTGAGGCGAACACAAGAGGAGATGACGACCGTGAGAGGGATCATCATCGGAGCTGGGATCGGCGGCCTGTCCGCAGCGATCGCCATGCAGATGCGACACATCCAGGTAAGAGTATTTGAAGCTGCGACAAGCTTGCATTCAATTGGCGCTGGAATTCTGCTCCCACCGAATGCCATGACCATTCTCGACAGATACCACCTCGCGCAACACGTGCGGGATCGCGGCTGCTCTATTGAATCGCTGGTTATTCTGGACTCAGCAGGGACGCGTATTTCAACCACACCGGCGCACTATTCGAACAACGGACAGATGTATCACACCACCGCAATCCAGAGAGGAGCGTTGCAACAGATTCTCTTGAAGGCGCTGGCCCCTGACACCGTCGTGACCAAGAAACACTGCGTCGCGGTGGACACGGGCATAGACGGCGCGACGGCGACATTTCGAGACGGCACACAGGGCTGCGGTGAATTTCTGGTGGGCGCGGATGGTCTTCATTCGAGAGTGCGTGAATCCATCTTTCCGGGTAGGCCATTGCGGTACTCCGGACAAACGTGCTGGAGAGGAGTGTCACACATCGCACTGCAGCACACGTGGCGGAGGCAGCTCACTGAGGTGTGGGGTGCGGGCCTGCGATTTGGCTTTGTGCCCATTGCGGAGGCGCAGGTCTATTGGTATGCCACCAAGCAAGCAGCAGCGGGCGGACGGGACGATCCCTCGACGATTCAACAACAGATGTGTGATCTCTATGGGGAGTTTGTAGACCCAATCGGGGACATTCTTGTTCACACGAATCCATCCTCAATCATTCGTGATGACCTCAGCGACCTGGCGCCCTTACCGTCGTGGTTTGCCAACTCCGTGGTGTTGATGGGGGATGCCGCGCACGCCACCACCCCGAACCTTGGCCAGGGCGGGGCGCAGGCGATCGAAGATTCCTGGGTACTGGCAGAGACACTGGCCATGTGCGACACAGTACAGAAGGCCTTCGCGCGCTTTCAGGCCTCGCGTATTGCCAAAGTCCAAAAGATTGTGAAGGTCTCATGGCACATCGGACAAGCCACAAACCTCTCCAACACGATGGCCTGTACACTCCGGAATACGCTTCTTCGCTGCGTCCCACCGTGGATCGCGAAACACCAGGCTCGTTCACTCTACGAGGTTTCTTATTGAATGGGGGTGCGAAATAGCGTCTGCGGGAGGACAACGGGGACATACTGCATAATTTGGGTGTAAGCTTGGACGGATGTGCCAGTCGAACCACCCATCGAGATCGAATATAAGGTTTGTGAGGAAGGCGAGGACTTGAGCGTAATCTCGTGCCCTGTTCTCAACCTTGTGCCCGGTTAAGAACGGGGAGCCAACCTCAACGCTTATTTCACCAAAAACGTTTTTGAGACTTCGCCCGATGCGGTCGTGACGGTGAGCATCGCCAAGCCTTTGCGTCCGCCGCTGGGGACGGTTGCGGAGATCTTGCTGTCGCTCTCGATTTTGAACGTCGCGGCGTGACCCGGTCCGAAAGAAATACTGCGCAGGCAGTCGCTGTTTCCGAAGTTCATTCCCGTAATCGTCACTTTGTCGCCGGCCTTGCTCTCATCCGGACTGACTTTGTTGATGTTGGGCGCCATGCCGAAACAGGCCGTGGCTTTTCAGGCGGTTTCGGCGCTCTGATACTTCGTGCTGGTGGCGGTCACCTTTTTCGCTGCCGGCTTGGCGGCAGCTGAGGGCTTGGGTTTGGCGGTCGCTTTTTCAGGTTCTGCTGAATAGCTTGGCCCGCTGAGGGCGATCCCCAGACTCAGTACAGCAAATAGAAACACTCCTCCCATTAGGCTTCGATTTCGCATGACGGTCTCCTCGTGTATGAGAGCTCACCGGGGGTGAGCCATCGGTGTGCGGGGTGGACTGCAGCCGCGCTTATGGCGGCGGATCGGAACGGCTTGTCGTTTAGCAGGATGCTGGAAGCAAGAAAATGTACCGGGAGTTTTTTCTTGGGCCAGGCTTTCTCCGGATGCGTTTGGTGACCGAGGCGGGCTCATTCTTTCTTCAACTTCCGAGTCACCTATCTCGCCGCGGAGGGATCATGCTGTCGGCACAGTGCTCTCTACCTACTGCCAGACCGGATGAGTTTCTAAGAATAGAAGTGGGGGGCGAGGTCTTGTTCGGGAATGAATCGACTGGCTTGGCGAACAATGGCGCGCAGCGTGCCGGAATCGAGTTCGGTATGGAGAGGGACGGTGAGGACTTGCCGCCCCTCTGTCCTGGCACGAACCAACTTGACGTGGCTGCCTCGCTGAGAGACTTGCTGGAAGCCGAATCCTTGAAGGATTGTGACGACATCACGGCCGGCGAGTCGCCGCAATTTAGGCATGGGCGGGATCCAATTCCATGGTGAGCATCAGCGTCGGCTTCTCCCGCAAGCCAAAGTCGGCTAACTGTTCCCCCTCCAGGTGGAGGGCCGTGGCTTCTTGCAGATTCTTGACGGTTTCATCCAATGTGCGCCCTTGCGTGACCACAGCAATTTCCACACACTCGGCCACGTAGCCAGCCTCATCACCGGGGCGAATGATGGCTTTGATGGTTTGCTGTAAGTAACTCATGACGCCCTCCTGATTTCGTTCTTCTTTTTGAGAATAAGCCTGTTGCGCCTGCGACGCAAGCGAATCTCTGTGCACACATCTGCCTTGAACGAAGGCAAGGCGTGAGAGGCGGTGCGCAGGACTCGTATGGATCTAGACCGCCCTGTCTCCTATGAAGGGGGGCAAGAACCTGTTTCGGGAGTCTTTTCTTGGCGGTATTCGATACCAATACGATTGTGAATGTTGAGTGGAGGGAAAGTTAGGTGAGGCCGGTCTGCATGACCTGCCTCTGCCAATGAATAATTCCGTTCCTACTCCTCAATCGTCGAGATATCTCCTGGATCCTGTCCGAGTTCCTTAGCCTTCAGGACGCGCCGCATGATTTTTCCAGACCGGGTCTTGGGGAGTGACTGCACAATATCAATTTCAGACGGCACCCCGATCTTCCCCAGTTCTTTCATCACTTGATCTTTGATCGATTGAATCAGCGCAGGGCTTTCGATCTCGCCTTGTTTTAGAATGATGAAGGCCTTGATGGACTCGCCCACAGTCTTGTGGGGTTTGCCGATGACGGCGGCTTCGGCGACGGCGTGATGACTTACCAATGCGCTCTCGACTTCGGCGGTGCCCAGCCGGTTGCCCGCAACCTTGATCACGTCGTCGGCGCGGCCCATGAACCACATGTAGCCGTCGGCGTCTTTGTGGCAGACGTCGCCGGCGGTGTAGCAGTTCGGGATGGTGTTCCAATAGGTCTTGTAGCGCTCCGGATCTTTGTAGATGGTGCGCATCATGGAGGGCCAGGGTTTCTTGATGACGGCAAATCCGCCGGCATTGGCCGGGAGACTGTTGCCTTCACGATCCACGACATCAGCTTCAATCCCAAGGAACGGCCGCGTGGCGGATCCTGGCTTCAAGGGGACGGTCGGCAGCGGCGTAATCAGGATCGAGCCGGTTTCCGTCTGCCACCAGGTGTCCATGATGGGTTTGTCGCCGCCGGTGACGCGATGGAACCACTCCCAGGCTTCCGGATTGATCGGTTCGCCGACGCTGCCGAGGATGCGTAAGGTTGAGAGATCGTACTTCTTGGGCCAGTCTTCTCCATAGCGCATGAGTAAGCGGATCGCCGTCGGTGTCGTGTAGAAAATCGAGACGCCGTAGCGTTCGATCAAATCCCACCAGCGGCCAGGGTTCGGGTAGTCCGGTTTGCCTTCGGCGGTAAGGATCGTCGCGCCGTTCAACAGCGGGCCGTAGACGATATAACTGTGGCCGGTGACCCAGCCCGGATCGGCGACGCAGAAATACACGTCATCGTCTTTCAGGTCGAACACATATTTCGACGTGATGTAGGTGCCGACCATGTAGCCGCCATGCACATGCACGACGCCTTTGGGTTTACCGGTCGTACCGGAGGTATACAGGATATAGAGCGGATCTTCGGCGTCCAGCTTGACCGCTTCACATTCAGCGGATTCGCCTTTCAGCCATTCGTGCCAGTCAATTTCTTTGGGGGCTGCAAGCGAGACTTCCGGCTTTTGCCGGCGCACGACGACGACGCGCTCGACCGTCGGGCAGGTCTTCAACGCTTCGTCCACGACTGACTTGAGGGGAATGACTTTCCCACGGTCGTAGCCGACATCGGCAGTGATGACCAGATGAGACTCGGCGTCGTGGATGCGATTGGCCAGCGCCGGGGCGCTGAACCCGGAATAGACGACGCTGTGGATCACACCGATGCGGGCGCAAGCCAGCATGGCGACAATCTGCTCGGGAACTTTCGGGAGATAGATGGTGACGCGGTCGCCCTTCTTCAGGCCCAGCTTCTTGAGGGCGTTGGCGCAGCGGTTGACCTGGCGGTAGAGCTGCCCGTAAGTGAAGACACGCTCGGTATCGTTCTCGCCGACCCAGATGACGGCGACTTTGTTCTTCCGGCCATTTTTGACGTGCCGGTCAAGACAGTTATAGGAGATGTTGCAGGTGGCTCCCACAAACCATTTCGCGAAGGGGTAGTTCCATTCCAGTACTTTGCTCCACGGCGTAAACCAGTCGAGCTCCTTGGCGACGCCGCTCCAAAACGCCTCCGGATCGGCAATCGACTTCTTATATTCGGTGTCATAGTCCTTAATATGGGCGGCGGCTTTGGTCTTGGCGCTAGGCTGGTACGTTCGGGTTTCCTTCAGTAGTGTCTCGATCTTCTCACTCATGACGCACACACCTCCTCGGTCGATAGCCGTCCCGGCACGAATATGATGATTATGGAGAAAGGGGCCTCCCCCTGCAACCCATACATTTGTACGGGGATCTACCCTATGGCGAGTGCCTCTTTGAAATGAACGGGTTGGCCAGGCCGATTCCTTGACAGCCGTCACGGCCCGAGGGTAGGCTCAACATCAGCTGCTTATGCGAACTTTTCTTCGATCTATCACAACTATGTTCACTCGAAACTTGTGTGCCATGAGTCTTGGGCTTGGGCTCTTCTGGCTTGCCGGATTGAGCGGAGTTTCGCCGGCCTCCGCCCAGTTAGGGAAACCGGAAGGGCTCTACTATAAGTCCTGGGCGGTCGTCGTCGGGGTCGAGCACTATCTACTGGCTCCTTCGATTCCCGGAGCTTTGGCGGACGCCAAGACGGTGGCCCAGGCCTTTCGTCAGATGGGCTTCGACGAAGTGGTTGAGGTCTATGACAAGGATGCCAGCTTTCGGCATCTACAGCAGCTCTTGTCGGACATGTTGCCGCGCAAGGTCGGGCGGATGGATCGTCTGGTGCTGTTTTATGTGGGTCATTCCGGAGTGACGCAAGATGCCGATGGGAAGGATCTCGGCTACCTGGTTCCGTCGGATGCGCAGATCAATAATGTCGCCAAGTCCATTACCTTTGACCAGCTCAAGGAATTTACCCGACGCCTGGCGGCGAAGCACACCCTGCTGATTCTTGATACCGCGGTTCGGGGATGGGAAGCCACGGCACCGCAGCAGTTGTCGCTCGAAGGCCGCTTGACACCGGAGGACGACACGGAACGCCGTGCGATGCAGGTGATTACGGCCGGGGATAAGGGAGAAGTGTCCAAGCGCGTGGGGGATGCGAGTCTGTTCGTGAAATCGCTTCTGACGGGGTTGCAGGGTGCGGCGGATCTGAACAAGAACGGTTGGCTGATGGCGTCCGAGTTGGGCGCGTACCTTGAGAAGGAGCTTCCCGCCGTCACGCAGGGGCAGCAACATCCGATATCCGCCAGGCTGGACGGGGATGGCGATATCATTCTCATCGAAGGGCGCAAGGCGGCGTTTGTGCTCGGCGCGGGGCCCCAGACGCCGGCTGAACGGCAACAGGCGGCGAAGGCGCAATACGATCAGGCGTTTGCGTTGCTCCAGGAGGGGAAGCGCGTCGAGGAAGCGCTCGAACGACTGAATCGCGCGATTGAATTCAATCCCGAATTCGGCGAAGCCTATGTGCTGAAAAGTTACGTACGGTTGGAGATTCTGCCTAATCTTGACGAGGCATTGACCGCCGGCCAACTGGCCGTGAAGCACGCGCCCACGAATCCTGACTCGTACTACACGTTGGGGTTGATCTATGAAAAGCGCGGCAGTTTCCCGGAGGCCGAACAGGCGCTCTTGCAGGCGCTGAAGGTGAATGCCGGTTATCAGGATGTCTATTTTTCGCTCGGTACGCTCTATGCCGATCATCTGAAGGATCAGACAAAGTCCGTCGAGGCGTTTCGCCGCTATGTCGAGTTGGGCGGAACCGATTCCCGTGCGCGAGCGGCAGTCAGTCAGGCTGACGCTCAGAGGAAGCCCTAGTCTTTCCCCCCACCCTTGAGATAGCCCAACCCGATCTTCAGCGCGCGTCTCGTGATTTCGGCCCAGCGCACTTGCGGATATTCTGCCAGGACCGCGGCGGCCTTGGGGTCCTGAATCTCCAAACTGGCGATCTTAATAATGCCGTCTTCTATTTGAACGTCGGCCACAGTGTGTGCCTCCCCTAAAAATCGTCACCGGGTGGATTGAATAGGCGCAGTCTCGTCAACCGTTCATACGCCGTTGCGTTGACTGAAGTAAAGTCGCATGCTAGCATGATTTCACGCTAATTTTCGAAACGTTTCACGCACCACGTACTCAATTTCTCGTCATGAAGGAGGATCGCATGGCTACATCGCAAGGGCGTTTTACGAGACTGGCCGGCACCGGGCTTGCCATTGTTCTCTTGGTCGGACTTGCCGCTTGTGGTGGCCCTCCGAAGTGGGTGCAAAAGGGGTCGGGAGCTTTCAACGAGAAGGATAGCAAGGCGTTCTATGGGGTGGGAGCGGTGGTCGGTGTGCGGAACGAGCCGTTGGCCTGGGATACGGCAGAAAATCGCGCGCGCGCTGAAATAGCCAAGACCTTTGAAACGTACACCGGTTACCTGATGAGAGATTACGCCGCATCGACGACAGCCGGCGATTTCACCCGAAACACGGAAGAGCAGAATGTCGAGCGGGCGATCAAGACGGTCACGACGGCGACGCTCAGCGGCGTGCGTCCGATCGATCGATATAAAGACGAGAAGACCAATACCTATTACGTCCTTACCAAGCTGAACCTCGAAGAAATGAAGAACAACTTGGAGCAGGCGAAAGAACTCAATGCGCAGGTGCGCGATTTTGTCCGGAAGAATGCCGACAAGATGTTCGACCGGCTGGAGAAGGAAGAAGATAAGCGGTTGGCGCGATAGCCGGCCGGTTTCATTCTCTTTTTCTCGGAAGATTTTCAGCGGAGGGACGGGGTGATGGTGATGAAGTCTGGATGGCTGGCGCTGGGAGCGGTGTCGGTGTTGACTCTGGCAGGCTGCGGGCACGAAACGAAAGTCACGCGTATCGATGCCGGGGTGGTCACTGACCTGAGCGGGCGCTGGAACGATACCGACTCGCGGATGGTCGCTGAGACCATGGTGAAGGAATCGCTGAGTTACCCATGGCTCGGCAACTTCACGCAAGCGAAGCATCGCCAGCCTGTTGTGGTGGTCGGCACGATCCTGAACAGCAGCCACGAGCACATCAGTGTCCAGACGTTTGTGACCGACCTTGAGCGCGAGCTGACGAATTCGCAGAAAGTCACGTTCGTCGCCGGCAAGGGCGAGCGCGATGAACTGCGGACCGAGCGCAAAGAGCAGGCGATGTATTCCCGCGAAGATACGCAAAAAGCTCCCGGAAAAGAAATCGGTGCCGATTACATGATGAAGGGGACGATTTCGACGATCCTCGACGAAGCGGATGCGACCAAAGCCGTGTTCTATCAAGTGGATCTTCAGATGATCGATCTGGAGAGCAACGCCAAGGTTTGGTACGGGCAGAAGAAGATTAAGAAGGTCATCGAAAAGAAGCGAACCATTTTCTAGGCTCCCGGACTCTGTTGAGCCCTCTCTCCCCACGTGTTTCCCACAGTCTGTTGGCGCCGTGGCGCGCTGTCCGTTCATCCCTTCCATTCGCTGTCCTCGCCGGGCTGCTGCTGTTGACCGCGTGCGGTCCTTCCGTCAATCGCTACCTGTTGATTGAGCAGAGCCTGACTGCGGGCGATGCCAAACAGGCGGACGCGATTGTTCAACAAGCTGAAAAATCCTACGGGGACAAGAGCCGCCTGTTGTATGGCATGGATCGCGGGATGACGCTGCAATTGGCCGGCGACTACCAGCAGAGCAGCGCCGTTTTGGAGCAGGCAGAGGAGGAAGTGGAGCGGCTCTATACCAGGACCATCCGCTCCGAAGCCGCCGCCTTTCTCACCAATGACAACGCGCTGCCGTACGAAGGGGATCCCTACGAACATGTGATGATCAATGTCGTCAAGGCGCTGAACTACGCCGCGCAGGGGCAGCTTCAGGAAGCCTTGGTGGAAGCCCGCCGGATCGATCACCGGCTCAACGTGCTTTCGGATAGGGTCAAGGAGAAGGCGAGTTATCGGGAGGATGGGTTTGCCCGATATCTGACGGGCATTCTCTATGAGGCGACAGATGATGTGAATAACGCGTTCATTGCCTACCGGAAGGCCTATGATGCGTACGAAGCCAACCGGGGTTGGGCGCGCACGCCAGTCCCGGCTCAACTCCGTGCCGATCTCTTGCGGACCGCTGACGCGCTCCATTTGACGAATGAGTTTGAGGAGTATCGGCGGCTCTTCCCTGACACGGCGTGGCAGGCCAGTGCGGCGCAGCGAGACCTCGCTCAAGTGGTGTTGATCAGCTATAATGGCCGCGCCCCTCGGAAGGAGGACCGCTTTCTTGACTTGCCGATCAGTCTGGATGCCTTGCAGCTCGTGTTGTTGAATCGTGGATTCTCCCAGTCGTCGCGGCATCAGAACCGCGGGGTCGATAGCGTCCTGTATGGCCTCAATGGTCGTGTCGTGCGCGTGGCGTTGCCCCGATTGGTGACGCAGAAAACGCAGGTGCCCGTGGAGCAGCTGACGCTGGTCGGCGAGACCGGTCGGCAGGTGCGGGTCTCCTCAGAGTTGGGGCAGAACATCTCCGCGCTGGCAGATAAGAGTCTTTCCGATCGGTTGCCCGGCATTACGGTCAAGGCCTTGGCTCGTGCAGCCGTCAAGTTTGCGATGGCGGAAGGGGCCACACGCGGGGCTCAGCAAGCGGCGGGTAAAGACGCTGCGCCATGGGTGGGCCTTGTTGTGGGGCTTCTTACTAAAGGGCTCGCTGTGGCCTCGGAAGAGGCCGATAAGCGCAGTTGGCAGACGCTCCCCGATGAAATTCACATCGCTCGCGTCTGGGTCGAGCCCGGGCAGTATGCGGCGTCGGTGCAGCTGGTTGGGCGAGCAAACGGTCCGACGACGGAGAGTAGTCGGACGCTCACTCTGGTTCGGGGACAAACTGCGGTCATGATTCAACGGGTGATTCAATGAGAGGTCCGGTCAGACTCAGGCGTGATGTCATATTGCCCCTGGTCATGCTGTTCATCGGAGGCATCGCCCTCTCGGGTTGTACGTGGTTCGGGGGGAAATCGAAGCCGGCCTGGGTGGATGGCGCGACGGCTGAATTTTCTTCAAGCCAATATCTGCTGGGGCAGGGCCAGGCCACGAACAAGAGTGCGGCAACCGATCAGGCCTATGCGGCCGTGGCGAGAATTTTTAAGGCCGAGGTCGCGGCTCAGGCCAAGGACTGGGAGTCCTACCTGCTGGTCGAGAACCGCGGGAGCACCAATACAGAGCGGCGGTTGACGCTGGATCAGGTGACGAACGTCTCTACCGATAAAGTCCTTGAAAACGTGAAGATTCTCGATGCCTGGTATGACCGGCATCAGGGGATGCACTATGCCTTGGCGGGAATGCATCGCGGCCAGGGCGAAGCGGCGATGATGGACAAGATGCGGGAGCTGGATCGGACGATTGAAGCCGATCTGCTCGAAGCGAGGCAGACCACCGACAAGTTGACGAAAGTGCGAGACCTCCGGCGTGCCACAAGGAATCTGGTGATGCGCGACGCGTTCAATGCAGATCTGCGCGTCATCCGTTCCTCCGGCCAGGGAACTCCCGCCGCGTATCGTGTGAATGAATTGTCGAATGAGCTGGATCAATTCCTCTCGACGAACCTGGTGCTCGCGGTCGAAGTGACGGGGGATCATGCGGAGCCGATCCAGCGATCGCTTATGGAAGGGCTCATTCGTGAGGGATTGCATGTGACGACCCAACGAGCCGGCAGCGAATTGCTGGTGCGTGGCACCGTGCGTGTCTGGCCGATCGATGTGCGAGACCCGCAATTTAAGTATGTGCGCTGGTGCAGCGACTTCGATGTGGTGGAGTCCGCGACGCAACGCGTGGTCGGCGCGGTCTCGCGCGGCGGGAAGGAAGGGCATCTGTCCGACCGCGAAGCCACGGCGAAAGCCCTACGGGTTATCCAACAAGAATTTTCTTCAGACCTTGCCAAAGCGATCGCATCTCATGTATTTGGAGAGGCGTCATTGCCGGCCCAGGTGCCATCACCGGCCGGGTGTCCGCGAGAATCCACACCGGCGAATCCGGCGTTATCGAGCCCACGCCCATTTTAACGAGGAGGAATCCAGCACTGTGACACAGTCTACAGAGAAAGCGATGGGCCGCGCCCCACGGAGCCGCGGACGCGGGCTGACGAAGCCCGGACGGAAACTGTCGAGCCGGTTGGCGAAGCGCAAGCTGGGCGACCGGTTGAAGGACGACACCGCGTCGTTCAATCAAGGCAATCTGGCCGATACGTTGCGCAAGCAGGGGTATGAGGAAGTGCCGCTGGACGAGCTGCAGGATCGACTCTCAAAACTCCAGGGTCCCCTGGCCGCCCTGATCATGAAGGGGAGGGTGTGACAGGATGCCATACTACTATTTTGATTCCACCGCGCTCGTCAAACGCTACAGCATGGAGCGGGGTACTCGCGTCGTCAACAAGCTGATGGTCAAGCGCGGCAAAGTCGCCATTCTGCCGACCTGGACGGTTACGGACTTTTACGCCACGCTCTCCAATCGAGCTCAACAGGGAGAGATCACCCGGGACGATTGCTACTCGGTGTTGTATAAATTCGAGCTGGAATCGAAGGCCGGACTGTTCGAGTTTATTGCGCCGACCATGGGGACGTATCTGGCCACCAAAGAGTTGGTCCTGGAGTATCCCTTTCTCCGGGCTGCGCAAGTGATGCATCTGGCGTTGGCGCTGGAGTTGAAGCCGTTGCGACTGACCGTCGTGAGTGCGGACGCGCAGCTGTTGGCGGCGTCAAAGACGGCGGGCCTGCACATCATCAACCCGGAAGACGACTAAGGCCAGACCCACGGTCTCGGGGAGTTACGAACATTGGTATTCGGCAACCAGGGATACGATAACCTGGTTCCAGTTTTCCGCAGATTCCTGAAGACGCCTGGCCTCCTCCAGGAGGCGGGTGTCTTGGGGAGAAGGTTCCTTCCCCTCAGCCACGTGAGTAAGAGCGGTGTGACCGAGGGCCAGGCTGCCGCAAACTCCCGATGAGGCCGGCAATTGACCGCCGGCTCGGCGAAAGAGGGCCATGGCCCGGTAGGTATGTTCCTGTGATCTGAAGAGCGCTTCCTGGCCCTTGCGGAATGCCGTCTTCCATCCGGTCTCTCTCTTGCCGAGTTGAGCGGCGAGCAACGCGGCCCGCCCCATCATCATCGCGGCTCCATCCGCATCATCATTCCCGATCGCGTCTTCGGCTTTCGACTGGAGCCGACCCAGTTCAGCCTCGTCTCCAACCACCTGCGCGTCGCTCAGGAGAGGGGACATCGTGAGGCCGGTGAGCAAGAGCGCCGTCAACCCGCTGATTCGCAATGACTTGGCCATCGGACATTCCTCGAAGACATGGTCCTGCATTGCTACTCTACTCACGAGCGGCTATGGCTGGCAAGTTGCCACAGTCTTGAAGGGATCAGTATAATCCTCTGGCTTTGAAGGGGTCGTGGTATAGTCGGATCGTCGGCTTTTTGTCGGAAGGAGCAGCGTCGTGCACTATTGGGTGAAAGTCGTGTTTGTGGACAATCAGGAGTTGTTGATCAAGGACGCGGTCAGTCATCGGTTGTCGGAAGACCAGGAATTTATTTATCTGGAGTCGCCGCGGGAAATGATCCTGGTCCCCATCAAGCAGATCAAGTATCTCTCCTGTGATGCGGCGGTGTTTGCGTCGAAAAAATCCGCCTGACGGACACACCTATTCAGAGAGGGTCGCGCGGCTGCTAGGCTGCGAGCCGTAGCAGATTCAGAATCGCGTGATTCCACCCGACGGGTCCGATGCCAGGGGCATGGATCAGTTGGGGGACATGGATGTCGTGGTCGTACGATCCGTCCGGCTTCTGCACCAGCACCGGGAGATCCACCGCGAGCAGGAGGGGGAGATCGTTCAGGCTATCCCCGATCCCTACTGTTTCAACCTCGCCCGGTGGTCCATCGAGATTCCATTGCCGTTTATAGCAATGAAGCAGCCTCAAGGCGGCTTGCCCCTTGTTGTTCAGTCCGGTCAGATGAAAGAAGCGCCCGCCCTTCGTCCATTGTAATCCTCGCGTGATGATCTGACGGCAGACCTCGGTGACCAGCGTGGCGGGGCCCTGTACCAGGTAGGGCTCATCGTACTCGCGTATCTTGGCCCGTAGTGCAGCTTCCCTGGGTAGTCCGGTCAGCTCCATAATCTCATCGATCGAAAGATCCCCGAATCCTATCAACGGCGTACCGACGGCTTCCTCAATCTGCTTGAGTACATCGCGTAACAGGGCGTAGGGCGTTCCAAACTCGATGACGTGATAGGTAGACCGTCGTCGGGCGCGGTCCAGAGGGAAATCAAAGGTGCCGAGAGGCACGAACACGGCGCCGCCGTTTTCGACGATGAACGGACCCTGGTGATTCAGTTGCTGGCGAAGCGGCTCGATCTCCGCCCGCGTCTTACTGGAAACCAGAACCACGGGAATGTGGTTCGCCTGGAGTCGTTCGAGGGCCGGTCGAGCTGCGTCGAACGAATAGGTCCGGCTGTCGAGCAGACATCCGTCCAGATCGGTGAAGACAAGATAGCGAGGACGCATGGGGGCCTCAATGGTGGTGAACATCGTTATGAGTCGGTCCGTGCAACGGAGCAGCCAGCCGACGCTCAAGAAATGACCGTGCGAGGTCCTTGCCTCCCAATCCGAACGCCAGTGCGGCGGCAAGGACAATGCCGCCCCAGGTAATGCCGAATCCGACGGCCACGATGTGTTCCGCGATGCCCAGTTGCTCAAGAGCCATGGCGACGCTGAGCAATTGGATCGCCCAGCGGGCCGCCGAGGCAATCAGGCGGGCCGGCGGGAGGCCGGCATTGACCGCAGCGATCAGGACTCCTTGGGCGACGAAGTTGGCGATCAGGTAGCCCGCAATTCCGATCAGCGTGGCGATGACGAGATGTGGGATATAGGCGACGGTGGCATGGGTCAATCGGCTGACGGAGTCGATGTGCAAGGCTTCAAGCGAGGCGATCGACGCGAAGAGCAGAACGAGCCAGTGGATCGTTCGTCCGATGAGATGGGAGGGGGCCGATTTAATCCCGCCGCGCAGGAACGTGGAAGTCAGGCCCAGCCGATCGCTTACTCGGTCGAGTCCGATCACCCGGAGAAACCGTTCGACCGCGTGGCCGACGAACCAGGCGGTGCCGACGCCTGCCAGCAGCAGCAGGCTCATGGCCAACACATTGGGGACGATCGCCAGCGTTTGCCGGCCGAGGACGGTCACGGGTTCCAGTAACGTCTCGATCCACTGTGATGTCATGATATCCTCCTTTACTCCCCATGCCGGGGGTAGCCGCTGCTCACGGCCACCGTGTCACGAGATATTCTTTGTGGGCCTCGAAGGCCCGGCACAGGGATTCAACATGATGTTCCGCCTCGCGGGTGGTCAGCCCCTGTGTCTGCAGAACGAACGAGGCGGTTCGGCCGAGATACAACGGTGTGAGCGCTTTCAGGAGGTGGTCTTTCGGAAGTACTCCGGCGTGATAGGACAGGGCCGTGTCATAGATCACCTGGACCCAGAGGGCATCCGGCATCCGGAAGGCCGTTGGAGCAACTCCCTGCAAAGAGTTGAGTCGGGCGAGGCTGTCCTCCGACAACATGCGACTCCAGATGGGCTGCAGGTCCTGCAGCCCCTGCTGAAACACCTCCAGCATTCGCTCGACGTTCACATGGATCGGTTCCACGCCCGTTTCGTATTGAAATCCGAAGAGCGGCACGGGCTCGGAGTCTCTCACGGGGATCCATGTGGCGGGATGGGTCTCCATCAGGCTGAACAGGGCGCCGGTGACTTGCGCCAGCATGTCGGAAAGATCGGCTGCCGGGTCTTTGGGATTGTGAATTTTCGCGCCCAGAAAGCTTTGGCAGACCCGCGCGCCACTGGTCAGCGCCTCCGTGGTCATCCAGATATCGATACCGAAGCGGGCCACCTCAGACTCCCAGACGTGTTTGTTCAGGTAATGCCTGGCCAGGTCGCCGGAAAATCCGAAGTCACCTCCGATGGGTTGGCGAACCTGATAGCCGTACAGCGCGCGGGTCAATGGATAGGCAATACTGTTGGTAATCGTTCCGTCGTACTTATGGCGTTGATAGAAAGGCGCGACGTAGTCGAAGCCTTCCTGCACGATGGGGCGAAGGAGCAGTTCCACCCACTCGGGTGTGATGCTGCGAAGGTCCGAATCCACCACTGCGCAGGCCTGGACGTTCAGGCGTTTGGCGATCTCGAAAATCGTGCGGAACGCGCTCCCCTTGCCGGGTATTCCATGGTAGGGCGTGACGATGCGATGGAGGGGGCTCTGCCGGTCGCCGATGAACAGCACACCAAAATCGACCAAGGTGTCGGCGACAATTAAGGGGGTTCCGTCAGTGGATCCTCCGTCGGCGTTCACCAGGACGGCCCGACGGTCCGGAAAGTATTTAGCGAGGCCGGCCCGTATGGCCCGAATAACATGGCCGATCGTGTCGGCGTTGTTGTAGCTCGGAACCCCGACGAGCAGGTCTGCCGTGCCGATCTGCTCGACCGTGACTTCGGTCTGGGCGGCCAAGGGAGTGATGGTCGAATGCAGCATGGGCATCACGCGAGCGTGCTACGAGACTCTTGTGAGCGGGGTGTGATGGTCGCCATGGGCCAGCTCGCCGGCCGGTTCCCACTCATGGTCACTCTCGACCGCCTCGATCAGGAGCCCGAAGACATCGGGGACCGCGGCCACCACGCGGCTCCAGTTGGAGATCATGGGGACACCGAGCGGATCTTCGATGAAACTCTGAGTAGCGAGCTTCATGCCTTTCAGAAATACTTCGACGGCGGTGCGTTCCTGGTGGCGATCGAACTGGAGGGAGTTGATCATCGCGTCGTTTTCGTAGCGGCTGATCGCATCCTGCGCGGCTTGAAGGTAGGTGGCTCTGAGGGTTTTCAGCAGGCCGTCGGAGAGAATGACGCCGTCGCTGGCCAAATTTCTGAAGAGGGCCTTGGTAATGTCGGCCGACATTTTTAACAGCCCGGCATCAGGATTATCCGCCGAGAGTTCCTGGTGCTTATGCTCGTAGGCGTCGGCGATGTCGACCTGGCAGACGCGGCGGAGCGCGCAGTTGCGGTACACCTCGGCGAGAACACCCACTTCGAGGCCCCAATCTCCCGGAATGCGGTTGATCCAGGCGAGATCGCTGACCATGGCGAATTCCCCGGCAAGCGGATAGCGGAAGCTATCAAGAAAAGTCAGGAGGGGATGTGTGCCGACCAGCTGCTGGAGGCTGCGGAGGAGCGGAGTCATGAAGAGCCGGGTCACGCGGCCATGCAGCCGGTCGGTAATGCGGCTGTAGTAGCCTTTGGCGAATTCGTATCCAAGATTGGGGTTGGCGATGGGATAGCAGAGCCGGGCGAGGTACTGCCGGTCATAGCTCACAATATCGCAATCGTGCAGGGCGAGCACTTTGCTTTGGTGGCGGGCGAGTACATATCCGAAGGCGGTCCAGCAGCCGCGACCTTTGCCGGCCAGGCCGACATCGATGGCATTGTCGGTCAGGCGCTTCAAGATCTGCTGAATGCGGCTTCCGTCGTTCCAGATTACCCGGACGCGCTGCGGGAGAATCGAGAAGTATTCTTTGGCCAAGCGGAACTCCAGCGCCGAAGCCCGGTCCAGAGAGATGACGATCTCGTTCACATAACGCACCTCGGTCAGCGTCTCGACAATCTTCCTGAGCGCCGGTCGCTGGAGCTCTGAGTAGAGGGAAGGGAGGACCAGGGCAATCGGATTCGTCGATGCGTGCCGCTGAAGTTCCGCCTCCAGTTGTTCGAGGTTCGGCCGTCCGAGGCGGTGGAGCACGGTCACAACGCCGTTTTGATGGAAGTCTGACATACGGTTCCTCCCTGTACGTCTTGGGCGAGCAAGTGGGGTGGAACGGGGAAAGCTCTTGATCGCCTTCTTAACTAAGAAGCAACGCCTGTGCCGCTCTGGTTCCCTAACTAGTGAAGTAACCACCGGGTGATACTAATGCCTTGATCTCCTAGAGATATTACTGAGAAAAGTTCTCCTCGCCGGGTGAAACTAAGGGGTGATTTCTGTATGGCCAGTGAAGAGTTGACGGTGAAGTCCTTCACCTCAGTCAACCTCTATGAGAATGATGCCTTCACGGAGCCCGGTACACCGTCTTCCGTGAGGCAGGCCACAGTCTTGCTTTGAGGCGTCGCGACTCCTCTGTTACGAGGCAACCGGCACCTCAGTGCGGAAGTATTCGCTACAGGATAACAGTCAGGGGTGCGGTGGTGAACTAGGTGAATCCCGAGGCTAGGAAAAAGAGTGCCCTGGCTTGGACGGCGATGGGTACGGCAGCCGGGACTTGTCGGCGTTTGATGAGCCTGTGGTGAGTGATGGGCGATGTGGAGGGCCGATTACGCGCTCAACTTGAGTCCCATCATGCCCAGCACAATCAGCGCAAGCGACAGGAGTCGTAGCGGTGCGACTGATTCCCCCCAAATGACCATGCCGAGAAGCGCGGTTCCCACCGCTCCGATCCCGGTCCATACGGCATAGCCCGTGCCGACAGGAATGGTCCGCAGTGCCTGAGAAAGAAAATAGAAGCTGGCGATGCGGCACGCACCGCGCTCATCGACTCAGGAGACAACACCAGCACAGATACGAGCACCCCGGCCAAGGCCGCGGGAGCGTGTAATTCATGGATGGCGTGGGTAATAGGGACCGCAATCTGTCCGGCCAGAATGACGACAGGCAGTAGATGCGCTACCAGCAACAGCATCAGGTGTAACCCCGAGCGGTCTTGGTCGTCGGACGAGCATTTGAAGTAGGGGGCTTCCGTCGGTTCGAGCGAAGCCGGCGCCATAAAGTAATTCCGATGGCGGGAAATCTGCATGGCGAGAAAAACCGCATAGAGTCCGATCGACATGATGATCAAAAAGGTCGATTGGCGAGGCGATAACGTCGGACCCGGAGAAGACATCGTAAAATTTGGCAGGACCAGGCCAAGCACGGCCAGGGGGATAATCACCGCTAGGAAGGCGTTCGCTCCTTGCAGATTGTACGTCTGTTCGTGATACCGCAGTCCTCCCAGCAGGAGGGAAAAGCCGATCATTCCATTGAGGGTGATCATCACGACGGCGAACATCGCATCCCGCGCGAGCGATGGGTTGCCTTTGCCGGTCAGCATGACGGCGCTGATCATCATAACTTCAATCCCGGTGACAGCCAGCGTCAGAATGAGCGTTCCCCCCGGTTCCCCCAGTTTCGTCGCTAGGCTTTCGGCATGGCGGACGACGGCAAAAGCCGACAGCAGGATGACGGTGAAGAGCCACACGAACATGAGTGCAAACCACGTCTGGTGCGAAAGATCCCCCAGCCATCTCTGTCCGAAGACAAGAAAGGCCACCGAGGTGCCGCCGCTGACCAATAGGGACCATTCCTGCTTGATCGTGGGTCGCACGTTCATGGTATCGAGATTGTCAGGGTGCCTTTCACGAAGCGCTTGTCATGCGCAGGTTGTTGAAACGTTCCGACGATCTGATGAGATTGCACCAGGGCTATTGCCCTTCATGGGCTGGTTCGATAACGGGGCGGCTGTCGGTCGGCGGAGTGTCCTGTTGGGTACTTCCTTCAATCCATCGATAGAGGATCGGCAGCACGATCAACGTCAGCAACGTGGAGCTAACCAGTCCGCCGATGACGACGATGGCCAACGGGCGCTGAACCTCCGAGCCGATTCCATGGGCGAAGGCGAGAGGGACCAACCCCAGCAACGCGACCAGGGCGGTCATGAGGACCGGTCGCAGGCGCAGCAACGCCCCGGACATCACGGCTTCATCCAGCGACGCGCCTTCCTCGCGCAGGGCATTCATGCACGAGACCAGCACGATGCCGTTCAGCACGGCCACGCCGAAGAGGTTGATGAACCCGATCGAGGCCGGCACGCTGAGATATTCCCCGGTCAGCCAGAGCGCGACCACCCCGCCGATCAGAGCGAAGGGCAGGTTCAAAATGATGAGAGCGGCCTGACGCAGCGAGTCGAAGGTGGAGTACAGCAACAGGAAGATCAATCCGATGGTGATGGGAACGATGAGCCGGAGTTTGGCCATCGCCCGCTCCATATTTTCGAACGAGCCTCCCCAGGCGGCGGTATAGCCGGCGGGAAGCACCACCTGGGTGGCGATCTTCTGCTGTGCTTCAGCGACCAAACTGCCGATGTCGCGTCCCATCGTATTGAACCCGATGGAGACATACCGTTGGAGCTTTTCCCGGCTGATCCGGCCGGGGCCTTCCTCAAGGCGGACGCTTCCCAGGTCGGCGAGAGGGATCAGGGCTCCGTCCCTTCCGGTGACGAGAATGTTGCTGATCGTCTCGGCGCTGTTCCGGTATTGCTCCGGGAAGCGGACGAGCAGCTCAAATCGTTGCTGCCCCTCGTAGACGCGAGTCGCGACTTCGCCGCCGATCGCGGTGCCGATGATGTCCCGCACGTCGGACACATTGATGGCGTGCCGCGCAATCTTGCCGCGATCGATGTCGATGGTAAGATAGGGCTGTCCGAAGAGTTGCTCGATCTTGATATCCCGCACCCCGCGCACGGTGCTCAGCTGGCCGGCGATCTCCTCGGCCTTGCTGCGCAAGATCTCCAGCTCCTCCCCGAACAGCTTGACGGTCGCTTCTGTCCGGACGCCGGAGATCAGCTCGTCGACCCGCTGTTGGATGGGCTGGCTGATCAGGAACGTCGCGCCCGGGATCCTCGTCAACCGCTCTCGGAATTTCTGCATCAATTCAGGCATCGTCCGGGCGGTCGTCCATTGGTCCAGCGGGCGGAGTCGGACGACGGGGTCGCTTTCGTTCGGTTCCTGCGGATCGTTCCCCAGTTCCGTGCGTCCGATCTTCGAGACGACCATCTCCACTTCCGGAAATTCCATCATAGCCTGCTGCATACGCTTTTCGATTTCGATAGACGCAGGGAGGGAGACGCTCGGCAACCGGATCGTTTGCGGAGCGACGGATCCTTCGTTGAGAATCGGGATAAATTCGCTTCCCAGGAACGGAAACAGCGCCAGGCTGCCGAGCAGCGAGCCCACTGCGCCCACCAGCACGATACTGGTATGTCCCAATGCCCACCGGAGCGACGGGGCATAGAGGCGCTTGGTCCAGCGGACGATCCAGGGGTCTTCCTCGGTCCCTCGCTTCAACATGAGAGAGCAGAGGACCGGCGAGAGCGTGAGCGACAGCACCAGGGAGGCCAGCAGGGCGATCATGATGGTGTAGGCGAGCGGTTTGAACATCTTGCCCTCCATCCCATGCAGGGACAAGAGCGGCAGGAATACCAGAGTAATGATCAGGATTCCGAACACGACCGGCTGTCCGACTTCCTTGACGGATCTGGTGATCAGCTCCAGGCGCGGGACGGCAGCGGACGAGTGCTCTGAGAGGTGCCGGTACACATTCTCGACGACGACCACGGAGCCGTCCACGATCATGCCGATGGCGATCGCCAGCCCGCCCAGCGACATGAGATTGGCCGTGAGTCCGACTTGGCCCATGACGATGAACGTGGCCAGCGGGGCCAGCACCAGGGTTGCGACGACGATCAGTGCGCTGCGCAGATTGCCCAGAAAAAGCACCAGCACCACGACGACCAGCACGACGCCTTCGGCGAGAGATTTATACACCGTATTCAAAGCGGACGTGATCAATTCGATCCGGTCATAGAACGGCACGATACGCAATCCGTCCGGCAGCAGATGCAGACGGTGTATGTCGTCGATGCGCGCCTTGATGCTTTCGACGACGTCACGCGCGTTCCCCCCGCGCAACATGAGGACGATCCCGCTGACCACCTCGCGATCTCCGTTGAGCACGGTTGCCCCGTGCCGGACCGCATGGTCGATCAACACCTGCGCCACATCGCTGACAAAGACCGGCGTGCCGCCGGCTTCCTTGATGACGATGCGCCCGACGTCTTCGAGCGACCGAATCAGGCCGATCCCGCGCACAATATATTTCTCGTCGTGTTTCTCCAGAATGTTGCCGCCGGCGTTGGCGTTATTGCTGGCGACGGCGTCGAAGACCTCGCGGAGGGTCAGATTGTATTTGCGCAGCATGGCCGGCTCGACCAGCACTTGATACTGTTTGACGAAGCCGCCCATGGAGTTCACATCGATCACCTCGGGCGTGCTCTTCAGCAGCGGCCGGATAATCCAGTCCTGGAGGGTGCGTTGATCGATCAACTGCTGGTGGGTTACCGCTTCGTCCAGGGCGGGAGCGCGGGCGTCGGCCAGGTAGTACTGGAAGACCTCGCCCAACCCCGTGCTGTTCGGCACGAGCATCGGTTCCGTGCCCGGGGGGAGCTGCTCCTTGACTTCGATCAGACGCTCGAGCACGAGCTGGCGCGCGAGGTTGATGTCCATCGCATCGTCGAACACGATGGTCACCAGGGACAGCCCGACCTTGGTCAGGGACCGCATTTCCATGAGCGCGGGGACGCCGGTCAGTTGCAGTTCGATCGGGTAGGTCACCAGCCGTTCGACTTCGGCTGGAGACAACCCGGGCGCCTTGGTGACGACTTGCACCAGCACGCTGGTGACATCGGGAAAGGCGTCGATCGGGATGGTGCGAAAGGAATAGAGTCCTCCGATGCCGAGCATGATGGCGAAGATCACGATGAGCATGCGCTGGCGCAGTGAAATGTCGAGCAGGCGGGTAACCATCAGACTTGTTTCTTCAAGAACTCGGATTTCAAGATGAAGGCGCCGTGCGTGACGACCGGTTCGCCTTCGGTGAGGCCTCCGAGGATAGTGCTATGGGTGCCGTTGGATTCTCCGACTTGGACCTCGCGGACTTCATACTCGGTAACGTTGCGTTGCACGAAGACGAACGTCCGGTTCTGGTCCCGTTGGAGCGCGGCTTCCGGGACGGCCAACCGGTCAGGCTGCGATTCGGAGAAGAGGCGGATTGTGGCGAACATCTCCGGTTTCAGCCGTCCCTCGGGATTGGGAAGTTCGAGCCGCAGCTGCATCGTGCGGGTGGAGGGATCCAGGACATCGCCGACATAGGTGATCGTTCCCTTGAAGGTTTCCTTCGGATAGGCATTGATGCGCACTTCGGCCTGCCTGCCACCGGAGGCATGGACGGTGTGGACGAACGGAATGTCTTTTTCCGGGATGTTGGCCCGCACCCAGACTTCGGAAAGATCGGCGACCACGAAGAGCTTCTCGGTGGTCTCGACGACCTCTCCTCTGGTCAGGTTGCGTCCGATGATGCGGCCGGCAAAGGGGGCCACGATCGGCACATGGGATCGGATGTCCCGGCTTTTGTCGAGTCGGCGGAATTCTCCCTCGTTCATGCCGAGGAGCTTCAGGTGATCGCGCGCTTCATGGGCTTCCGCCTGCATGCTGAACAGTTCCGCCTGCCGTCGCTGGGCTTCCGCTTCCCCGATCACTTGTTCCTGCAGCAGGAACTTGGCCCGCGCGTAGGCTTGCTCGGCGACATGGAGTTTGGCTCGCGACTTCAGATAGGCGGATTGTGCCAGGCCCAGGTCGCTGCTGTAGAGGATGGCTAGGAGGGCGTTGGCTTCGACCTGTTGTCCCAAGTCTGCGTAGACGTCCACGACCCGCCCGCGGACCAGGGTTGTAATGTCCGCCATCGCGCGTTCATTCGGTTGTAGGATCGCGGGAAAGTCCCGAGAGGTGCGGAAATCGCTTCGAGTCGCCGGCTGGATGACCAGGCCGATGCGGACGGATTCTTCCGCGGTCAGGGCAACGATGCCGGGGGCTGAGTCGGCGCCGGGCCGATTGGCCACGGCGGCATCGCCCGGCGCCTGGTTGCATCCTGAATGAGCCAGGAGCGCAGCGACCAGCAGGCCTGCAAGGAGATGAAGTTGGACGTGCAATGGTGAGCTCATAACGGAAGCATTCTCCAGTGTGCCGCATCGGCTGCGACAGGGTGGCTGCAAGGTCATAGGGCGCCTCCCACGGCTCGTTCCAGGCGAGCCAGGGAGACCGACAATTCGTACCGCGCTTGGGCGTAGTCCATCTGGATCTGGCGTTGCACGCGCTGAGCATCAAAGACGTCGAGCAGGCTCGACGCCCCTTGCTGGAAACTAAACTGAGCGAGTCGTAAGGCTTCTTGCGCTTGTTTCAGCAAGCCCTTGTCGAACACGTCGATCAATTCGGCCGTCGTTCTGGCATCTTGATAATGCTGGAAAATGGCCCTCGCCAGTTCGTTGCGCGTCCGCAGCAGCTCGGCTTCATGATGTCGCTTGGACCCTAACGACGCGGCGATTTCTCCCTCCCGGCGGTACCAGAGCGGCATCGGGATGGACAGCCCTCCTTGCACCGCTTCCCGGCCGATCTCGCGCCAATAGCTGCCGTTGACCGTCACGCTGGGAATTCTTGATTGCCGTTCAAATTCGATTTTCCAGTCCGATTGTTCGACCGATTTCAGCAGCCGTTCAATGGTCGGATGCTGGGTGCCCATGCGGACAATCAGTCCGTCAAGGTGGACTTCCTTCGACATGCCCATGAAGTCGCCCTGAATCACATAGGTTGGTCCGAGCGCGCCGCCGGTCAGGGTATCCACCACCGCCCGGTTGATGCGGACGGCGTTTTCGGCGCGGGCGAGCTGTTGTTTGGCCTTCAGGACCTCGACTTCGGATTTGATCGATTCGAACTGCGGCGCCTCTCCTGACTTCACCCGCGCTTTGACGATCCGGGCGACGCTTTCGACGATTTCCAGATTTTGCCGGGCGAGCGCGGCATCCCGTTGGGCCAGCAATAGGTCGTAGAAGGCGACCTTGACTTGCGTGGTCAGGTGCAAGCGTGTTTCCGACATGCCGGCGTTGGCGGTCGCCAGTCCCGCGTCTGCCACCCCTTGGCGAGCCTTTCGCATCGACGGCCATTCCAACGGCTGTCCGATGGTCACGTTGTATTCGGTGAGCGTTTCACGTCGGAGGGATTCGCGGATATTGGCCCGACCGGTGTCCCGCACTTCACCGTAGCCCATGTATCCGGTGACGGTAGGATTCGGATAGGCGCCGGCGGCGGTCTGTTGGCCGCGCTGCTGATCGATAGTCCCTTCTGCGGACGACACGGCCGGATTTCTCGCCAAGGCCAGGTCGAGAATCGAGTCGAGTGTATAGGCCGATGGGGCCGGCTCCAACGCGAAGGCAAGCGAAGCCGGCATCGCGGCGCTAGATAGTGCCGCGACGAGGCACGCGAGCAAAAGACCTGAGCGAATGTTCATATACAGTACTCTGGTGAGAGCGGTCAGCATATCAGTTCCATCGTTAGGTTGCTCTGGCGGACACCACGATTTTTGCGGTGGGAGTCATGCTTCTGAACGGATCTTGGAGATTCAGCCAGATATTATATTGAATCGAGCCAGTACGGGCAAAGCAGAGACTCACGTACGCATTGGGCGGGATGGTGGCGGTATCATCAAGTGCCCCGAAACGCGAGAAACCTGTCTGGCAGGAAACGCCTGATTCTGACAATTGACTGAGTAGGCCGATCTTGACCGGCTCCTGACGCAGGTTCTGCCACCGTACTTCGTCTCCGACATGGACATCCAAGCGCTGTGGGCTGACGGCATCCTGAATGTGGATGTAGTGGGTCCGCAACGGAGTAGCGTTGGGTGAAGCTGCTGCGCAGGCCGCCAGGAGCCCGGCTCCAATGAATAGCCCCACCAGTCGGAGTGCGCGATGAGTGACGGAGAACCCCGGATTCCTTCTATACATGGCATCCCTTTCTGTGCGCAGTAAACGCCGGCTGCTGTATCGACCGAATGGAGGTCACTGTTGTGAGAGCAGCGCGGCGATCGACGTCAGTAGTGTGTCGAGCTCGTAGGGTTTATGGATTGTCCGGTCGGCGCCAAACGATTTAGCCGCAGGCAACATATCGGTCTGGCCGCTTCCCCCGCTCATGGCGATCAGTTTGATCTGCGGCCTTTCACGCCGTAAGGCGAGAATCGTTTCCAGTCCTTCTTTGCCGGGCATGAACAGATCCACAATCGCCAGAGCGCACTCTTCCTGTCTGGCGATCGCCAATCCGGCATCTCCTTCTTGGGCTTCCCGAACGTCATAGCCAGCTTCTTCAAGCGCGAACCGGAGGAGTTTGCGAATATCGGGATCGTCGTCGATGACGAGGATCGTACGGGTGTTCGGCGCATCAGTTCGGTCGGTCATGTGTACATCTTCCTGGTACCCACAGCAGGGAAATCGAGCCTGGCTTCCCAGAGGCTGTGGATGTTTCGTGAACAGTGTCAGGACTGGCTTGGGCGATCGTTCCGTCGATTCCGGCCGGTGTCTGAGCTCTCGGTGGCGGTCTACTCAGGGGGATCTGGGTCGACGAACACGGTGACTGTTCCTATGGGGTTAGTACGTGGCATTGTGGCGCATCCAGAGCCAGACCAAGGGGAGCCCGATTGCTTTCGACGAATCCCGTTCAGGAGGCACCGCTATGAGTCGATGCCACGTGATTGGCCGTTGGTCTTCGGTCACCCATTGGTCTGACTGTGCTGGAGACGGTCTGCCATTCATTTTACGTTCAGTGCGGCGGTCCGGAGAACACCGAGGCGCATTTCAGCTTCAAAAGCTCCGGGTCAAAGGGTTTCACGAGGTATTCTTGCGCCCACATCCTGACTGCGCTTCGAAGCTTGTCGATGTGGGGCGTGCGCGCCATGACAATGACCGGGATGGTTGGATGGCGGTCCTTCATTTCCTGGAGGACGGCCATGCCGCCGAGGACCGGCATATCCATTTCGAGCAGCATGCCTGCGAATGCCGAGGCGGGAGCTGATTGAGCGAGACGTGCGAGTCCCGATACGCCGTTGTCTTCCCCTTCAGCCTCGAATCCCCACTGGGCCAACTGGCTGCAGACAGCCAGGCGGACGTCATCATCATGATCGATGACGAGGATGCGCCGCCGCACCGATGATTCTGTCGACAAATGGGGTTCCTGTTTTGTCATCATGTCGTGCCGGTTCAAGGAGGCCAGTCTCATTGCGGATGGTCCCCGCTGGAGTGGCGCAGGCGTTCTGCTCCGATCGATACGGCCCCGAGGGACTGTCCCCGCGGGGGGCGTGCTTTGCAGGCGCCTGGCCTGGGGCGGGTGGCACGATGGGAGAGGATGAGCGAATCGGTGATGTCCCCGCAGAGCAGACACCGTTGTCCGGGAAACGACAGATGTCCCCCTCCGGATGTCCAATCGACAAATACTTCTGAAACGGTCGGACCCTGACAGCGGGCGCATGTGAGGCCGGCGTGCGTCTCCATGTCGGATCCCTTCCCCTGTGTGGACGTGGCCATACGGATGAGTCCTCTATGCCCGAAATCCTGTTGTCATTGCCGGCTGCGGGATCGCACGGGCCGGAGGTTCCGGCAGATCCCCGTCAACAGAGGGGAGGTACCCTCGACCGAAGGTGAGGAGTTGGTCGTAGAATCGCTCACAGTCACGGCAATAGGCCTCTTCGATCTTGACGTTCTCCGGGAGGGGCGGAGCGTCCTTCGATGGCCCTGCCTCCTGCTCGCCGTTGGCTGGACTTGCCTCGACCCTTTCGCCGGTGAGACGTCGACAAAATCCGCAGAGTGTCATTCGCATAGCCATTGCGGTTCCCTCTCAAGTGATCCGATCAATCTGGCCGTGTTCCAACCCAACCTAGTGGGCCGGTCGTACTCCCGTCGCCGGGGCTGATGGTCTTGCCGGCCTCGGGGGGATGGACGGTGCGATATTCTGTGCGCGACCGCTGTCGATCAAGGACCGTAACGAGCCGACCAAGTCCGTGGTTGCGCCTTTAATGAGATAGCCGACTGCCCCCGCGGCAAAGGCGGCGTCCACATAAGAAGATTCGGCGTGGGCGGTCAGAAAGATGACCCGTGAGTGGGGGGCGATATCTTTCAGGAGCCGCGCGGCTTGGAGGCCGTCTACTTTCGGCATGTTGATGTCGGAGATGATCACATCCGGTTGCAGGCTCTGGGCATATTGCAAGAGTGTTTCGCCATCCTCCGCTGCGCCGACGACTCTAAATTCCGGTTCCAGAATGACGCGGAGGAGTTCTCGGATTTGCGGGTGATCGTCCGCCAGCAGGATTCGAGTCCGTTTCATGGCGCACCTCCATGGAGATGATGGTGCGGAACGCACGTGCCCGATTGGCTACGCTCCGTAGGTGGGAGTGTAAGCCTTTGAGAAGTGAGACAGTACTAGACAGGTCCCCAGGTAGAGCTGGGGAAATCCCTGGGTTTTCCCAGCGAAAGCCCGGGAGTAGCGGCAGAACGGGAGTTACGATGAAATGAGCCCGTGGGTCAGGGCATACCGGGTGAGCTCGGCCGTGGTGTGGAGATCCAGCTGATCCATTAAGTGTGTCTTGTGAAACTCGACGGTTTTAGGAGAGATGTCGAGGGCGGTCGCAATTTCTTTCACGGTGTTCCCTTCCGCGACCAGTTGCAACACTTCGCGCTGGCGCGGCGTCAAGGCATCGCCGCGCTTCGTAGACGGCGTTCGTCCGGTCACAACAGACTGCACTAATCCCTTTGCTATCAGTGGGGTAATGTAGTTATGTCCGCTCATGACGGCGTGAATAGCCTGGACGAGTTCCGATCCGGCCGAGCGTTTGAGGAGGTAGCCTTTGGCGCCGGCCTTAAAGGCTTCGTTCACATACGCCTGGTCGGCATGCATGGTGACGAAGATGATTCTCGTGTCCGGCAAATCCTTGTGGAGTTTGCGGGCGGCGTCGATGCCGTTCAGATGGGGCATGGAAATATCGAGGGTCACAATGTCCGGCTGGAATTGATGGGCCATCTTCAGCAGCGTGCGGCCGTCTTCTGCGGCCCCGACAATGTCGCAGGATCCCTCCAGTAATTTGCGGTAGCCGTCCAGGACTAATGTGTGGTCGTCGGCAAGAAGCACTCGGGGTTTTGTCACATCTCCTCCATCAAGGGAATGCTGGCGTGAAGCGTTGTGCCGCTGCCGATGACAGAGTCGATCGTCAACGTGCCTCCGATTAGGGCCACCCGCTCCTTCATGCTCAATAAACCGAGACCTCCTGCTTCAGGTCGCCGAAGATTCTGGGGGAATCCAACGCCGTTATCGGCGATCGTGAAGAGCAGTCCCATGCTGGACTGAGTCAAGGCAACTTCGACCCGCGACGCCTTCGCGTGGCGGACGACATTGTTCAAACTTTCCTGCGCGATGCGATACAGGCACGTCGCCACGTCCTGCGAAAGCGTTTTCGGCAAATCGTGGCAGGTGATACGGGCCTCAAGATGGTTGCGGGAACCGATATCCTCCACCAGTCGCTGCAGGGCGATGGAGAGGCCGAGGTCGTCGAGGATCGAGGGGTGGTAGTGATAGGCGAGATGGCGCACATCTTCGGAGAGCTCGGCTACGCGGTCCGAAATCGATCGGATGGCCTGGGCGAGCGGCTGCGTGAGCGCCGGCATCTGCCGCTGAATTCCCTCCAGTTCGATGGACAGGAGCGCGAGCCGCTGGTTGATATCATCGTGGAGATCGCGTGAAATTCTTCGTCGTTCATCCTCCTGGACCTGAATCAGTTGTGATGCCAGCCGTTTTAATTCGAGTCGGCTGAATTCGAGGGAATGCTCGGTGCGCATACGCTCCGTGATCTCGGCGACCAGCGCCTCGTTGACCCTGGCGAGTTGCTGGGTGCGATCCTGTACCCGTTCTTCCAGTTCAGCGTTCATCTGTTGGAGGAGGAGTTCGTGCTTGCGGCGCTGGGCAAAGTGCCAGACGGGCACCCACATGGCCCAGATGCTGAAGGCCCGGTTGGAAATAGGTACCCACAGAGGAACGTTATGCGGGTTCTCGCTCAGGAGCCCTGCGACGATGATCAAGGCCGTGACGGTGCCGGCGATGATATATGGATACCACCGTTGTGAAGAAAGCAGCGACAGAAGTACCGGGCCGAGATAGAGGATATGATTGGTCACACCGAGCGGTGTGTGGAGGTCGATGACCAAGAGCCCGACCGTCAGTGCAGCCACACCCGATGAAATAGCCCATTGTGGAGGTGTATATTTCATGCGTGTCCGTGCCGTGAATTATCCTCCCCGTGGCCGGGCCATTCAAGCCGGGAGCGGTGTGTCGGCGGAAAAGTTGGTGCCGAACGAGCACCGTGCCGGCTCAATCGGCCTGGTACCCTCGAAGTCCTAGGGCTTATCCGTTGAAAGTTTTTTGCCAAGGCGACGTGCCAGACGGACCATGCCGGGGGAGCGATCGGCCGGATCCAGCAGCACGTTGAGCACGTGTATCTGTGCGGGATCGGCCAGCGCGGCGGCGACGCGCTGTTCAAAGTCCCGTTGGGTTGTGACGCGGGAGCCCACACCTCCACCTACCAGATCGCAGATGCGTTCGTACTGCCACTCGTGAATATCGTTGAACGGGCCTTCGAGGATTTCTCGTTCGGTGGAGTAGCCGTGGTTGTTGAGAATGATCACGATGGGGGCCTGTCCGTAGCGCACGCAGCTGGACAGTTCCGTTCCGGTCATCTGGAACGCTCCGTCTCCGACGAGCACGATCGGGCGGAGGGTCGGGTCGGCGCAGGAGGCGCCGAGCGCGGCCGGAATCGCAAACCCCATGGAGGTGTAGTAGGCGGGAGAGAGGAATTCGAAGCGTCGATGGACGTGTAGGTCGGCGGCGGCGAAGAGCGATTCTCCGACGTCGGCGATCACCAGCGTCTGGTCATTCAGAACCGTGTCCAGATGGCTGAATAGTCCGCGCAGCGTGATCGGCCCCTTGGGATCCAACGGTGGGCTGACGGGGATCGACTGGACCGGCAGAGGACGTGACGGGAAGCTGGGGAGCGGAGCCTCGCCGAGCCCCTGCACAAAGTCTTGGAACCGGATGGCCTCATACCGATGATGTTTGATGGCGACACGGTCGGCGGTGGCGTGGATGGTCCGGCCTTCGGTCATGAGCGGGGAGTGGGCATCCACATCTTCGACATCGGAGAGAATCGATCCGAGAATCAGGAGACAATCGGACTCATTGATGAACCGCTGGACCTCATCCCGCCCGATCAGCCCTCCGTACACACCGACATACAGCGGGTGGTCTTCCCGAATCACGGATTTTCCCAGCAGGGTGGACGCAATGGGAATGTTCAGCCGTTCGACCAGCCGTGCGAGATCGTCATGCAGGCCGAATCGTCCGACTTCTGCTCCGACTAATATCGCCGGGCGTTGAGCGGCCGACAGCATCGCGCGGACTTCGCCGATGGCTTCGGCCAGTGCCGCCGGGTCGCTGGGCTCGTCTTCAATGCAGATCGGTTTGCCGGTGTTTCTCAGGGGCGTATGCACCATGTCGCGCGGGATTTCAATGTAGATGGGGCGACGATACCGGAGCAGAGCGGCGAAGGCCCGATCCATTTCTCGCTCGGCAGTGAGGGGATCGTCGAGCGTGATGGCGGCGACGGTCATGTGTGCGAAGACTTCCCGTTGGGTGGAGAAGTCTCTGACCATGTGGTGCATGTAGGGTGTGCGCGTGCGTTCGGAGAGTCCCGGCGATCCCGTGAGCAGGACGACGGGAGAACGTTCTGCGTAGGCGCAGGCGATCGCGTTGACGGTGTTGAGCCCGCCGACACAATAGGTGACGCAGGCGGCGCCGATGCCGTTGATGCGGGCATAGGCATCCGCGGCAAAGCCCGCGCAGTCTTCGCGAGTCGTCGCGATGTGCGCAATCGGAGAGGCCTCGATCAATTGATAGAGCGACAGGACATAGTCACCGGGAATCCCGAAGATATGCCGGACTCCCAGACTATGAAGCCGGGCTAGGACGGCCGTTCCGATCGTCGCCGGTTGCGTCATCTGTATCCTCCGGGAAACGGGTGCAAGCGAGTCACTACGTGCAGCACACCATACTGACCGGGCAGCGTCAAGCGTTCCCTTGGCACGGATGCGCAGGGCTGGGAATCCTCTTGACCTTTGATAGCGCCAGGTTGGATAAGTGACGCATGATAATACAAACGGAAGCCTCCACTGCGCGTGTGACGTTACTCCATCAGATGGGCCGAGAAGGGCCCGGCCATCTCTGGCTCTATGCCGGCCATGTGGCGCAGATCGAAGGCCAGCCGGTTGCCGGTGATGTGGTCGATGTGGTCACGCCTGCCGGACGATTCTACGGCCGAGGGTTGTACAACCCGGAGTCCAAGATTCGGGTTCGTTTTCTCACGTTTGAAGACATTCCGATCGATGAGCCGTTCTGGCTTGAGCGGATGCGTCAGGCGGTGCGGTTGCGACAGCGGATCGTGACGAATTCGACGGCGTACCGGCTCATCCACGGCGAAGGCGACCGTCTGCCGGGATTGATTGTGGATCGCTACGATCAGGCGCTCGTCATGCAGACGCTGGCGTTCGGGATGGACCGTCGAAAAGCGATGCTGGCCGAGCTGCTTGCAGAGGTGACCGGCCTGAAGACGATTTATCTCCGGAATGATCCGAAAAGCCGGACGCTTGAGGGATTGCCGCTGGAGCGGGGCTTTGCGAAAGGAAACGGCGCGACGACCGTCGAGATTACCGAAGGGCAGGCCATCTTTCGTGTGGATATGGAGTCCGGACAGAAGACCGGGTGGTTTTGCGATCAACGCGAGAATCGGTTGGCGGCGGCACGGTATGCCAACGGCGCTGAAGTGCTGGAGGCGTTTTGCCATACGGGTGCATTCGGGATTCATGCGGCGCTGGCCGGCGCCACATCGGTTGAGGGGTTGGATATCAGCGAAGACTCGCTGGTGATTGCGCGGGAGCATGCGCGTCGGAATAATGTCGAGTCACGCTGCCGGTATCGCGCCGGGGATGCCTTCGACGAACTTCGATCCTTGGTCAAAACCGGGAAGCGCTACGATATGGTCATGCTTGACCCTCCGGCGTTCGCCAGGAGTCAGCAGGCCGTGCCGAAAGCACTCACCGGATACAAAGATATCAATCTGCTTGGAATCAGACTTACGAAGCCGGAAGGTTTTCTGGTGACGAGTTCCTGTTCTCACCATATCTCTGAATTGCAGTTTTGGGATGCCATACGTCTGGCTGCGCGTGATGCCAAGCGTGAAGTCCGATTGATCGAGCAGCGGGGACAGAGCGGCGATCATCCGATTCTGGCGAGCATGCCCGAGACGCGCTATCTCAAATGCCTTATCCTGCAAATCTTCTAGCAGGCTGTTGATCCGGGTAAGAGATATCAGCCGATGTCGGCAACTAGCCGCTGGGCGGCTCGAAATGACCCGGGGGCCGTTGTTGCCAGGGAACAGAGGCCTGGCGTGATTGTTTGACGAGACTGCGAAGGCTCATTTCCGCTGCACGGAGCAGTTTGGGGTCGCCTGCCTGCATCAGCGCCGTCAGCATGACATACAGCGATCGATCCAAGCGAGAGCCGGTCAGAATACGTTCGGTGACGGGGTCTGTGCGTTCGGGCGGCGGTGGCTCGTCGTCGCCGGACTCATTGAACAGGCAATCGAACGATTTGGGTGTATCGAATAGCCATGCGGGTGGGATGCGAAGGGCGGTTGCGAGTAACTCAATGGTTGCTGCAGAAGGATCGGCCTGATCGGCCTCAATGTCTTCTAGCTGAGCCGTCGAGATGCCGGCGGTCTTTGAGAGTGCTTCAATCGATTGGTTTCGAGAGAGCCTCCAGGCCTGTATGAGTGCACCGATTGGCATGTGCGGATGATATAGAAGTCCGGATTCTGCCGCAAGCGACCCCATGATGTGAATTTGACAAAGTGCATACACATCAATGACTTATGTCATTTTTTACCTGGTGGCAGGTGAGAGGTGAATTCAGGTACAATATGCCCGTTCGAACTTAGGTCTTTGAAGGAGGGCGGGAACATGTTGGGAACGGACATTCGTGGCATTATGGCCGAAGAAGAAGAAGTGCAGCGGCGCCAGCAGGCCCTGAAATCACTCATGACGATGCGGGCGCGCCAGCTTCGCGAATCGCTGGATGCTCGGATAAAGCGGGCAGGCAATACAGGCGATTGGAAGCTGCTCTCGAAAGCCGAATGCGCGGATTTACATAAACAAGAGAAAGCCCACCTGAAGTCACAGCTCGAGAAGCTACAGACTGAGCAGGATCGCACGCGCGGGAAGCTCACGCTCCTCAAGCGCGCCAAGGCGAGGGCTCAGCGGATTCGTGCCGCAGAAGCCGCGTCCGAGCGGAAGCGGCGGTAGTTCTCTGTCAGGGTTTCTCTACGGGCCTGGCTCAGTAGGGTAAGAGGGTCGAACGTGTCTGCTCTGCTCCGCCCTCTTACTCGTGCCCAGGGATCGTTAGTTCGGCATCTCCTCCAGGACAAGAAGTCACGTCTCAGTGAAGGCGCCTTCGTCATCGAAGGGGCTCACGCCTGTCGCGATCTCATTCATTCTTTTTCGGCACAGATCGTCAGCCTCACGGTTTCAACCCGATACCTTGAGCTGGAAGACCAGGAGAGCCGCGCTGCTCGGAACGCATTGCGGGCTACGCAATATTCCTGTCCGGAGGAGACCTTTGAGAAGCTCTCTGATGTAGACGTGCCGCAGGGAATTCTCGCGGTTGTCCGATTGCCGAAATGGAATGAAGGCGAAGTGTTGGCTCAGAAGCGAGTCTTGGGTGTGTATGGCGAACACCTACAAGATCCAACGAATGTCGGCACGATCATCCGAACCGCCGCGGGGCTTGGTCTGTCAGGTGTCTGGCTCAGTCCTGACTCGGTCGACTGTTTTCATCCGAAGGTGGTGCGGGGCACAGCCGGAGCGATTCTCGCACTTCCGGTGTTTCAAGGAGCCGAGCTGTCTTCGCTGATAGCCTCAGGGTGCGTACTCTATGTCGCCGTCGTATTGTCGCCTGAGGCCTGTGATCTCAGAAGTATTACAGCGCGCGCATCTCGATCCATCATTGCAGTAGGGAATGAGAGCCAGGGCTTGCTCCCTGCCTCCATCGCCGCATCGCCGCACAGATATTCCATTCCTTTGGCCGGAGGGATCGACTCCCTCAACGTCGCCACAACCGCCGCCATCTCTTCGTACTATTTCAGCGGACTTCCTGTCGCACGATAACCGTCGCAGCCGCGGTCTCCTTTTCGACCATAGTGACGGCGAGAAGATGCGGTGTGTCGTGGGTTCCCCTATTCACTGACAGCCGGTCGAATTCTTACTTCAACCGAGTGCTCTTGTCGGTCGTCCGTAAGAGGAATGGTCGGATCGTGTTGCTCGACACCGTCCACCGTCACACTGGTTTTGCCGTTTCCGGCACCGATTTGTAAGACCGTAATATGGTACATGGTCTCCCGGTATCGGTAGTGCAGCGTGAATCCTTTCCAGTCGGCAGGGATGCACGGAGTGACGCGTAGTTTATCGACTTCCAGCTTCAGTCCGAGGAGTGATTCGACGATGAGCCGGTACAGCCAGCCGGCTGAGCCGGTGTACCAGGTCCATCCACCGCGGCCGGTATGCGGCGAGACTGCATAGACGTCGGCCGCGACGACGTACGGTTCGACCTTGTAGGTCGCAGTCTCCTCCGGAGATCTCGAATGATTGATCGGGTTGATCATCGTCAACAGTTCCCATGCGCGTTGCTGCTCTCCCAATGCGGCGAACGCCATCGCCGCCCAGATGGCCGCATGCGTATATTGGCCGCCATTTTCTCGTACCCCCGGCACGTATCCTTTGATGTAGCCGGGGTTCAAGGGTGACGTGTCGAACGGTGGATCCAACAGTTGGATCAGCGCAGCATCCCGGCGCACGAGGCGTCGGTCCACGGCGTCCATCGCGATGCGCGAGCGTAGGGTGTCTCCGGCCCCGGAGAGCACCGACCAGCTTTGCGCAACCGAATCGATTTGGCATTCGGGATTGGTTGCAGACCCCAACGGCGAACCATCATCAAAGTAGGCGCGCAAATACCACGCGCCATCCCAGCCATGCCGCTCGATATTCTGACGCAGGTCGGCAGCTTCCTGCCGGCAACGTTCGGCGAACGGGAAGTCTCCGCGCAGGTGGGCAAGCGTGGCGAACTGCGTGAGCACGGCATATTGGAAAAACCCCAACCAGATGCTCTCGCCCGTGCCGTGCTTGCCGACCATGTCCATCCCGTCGTTCCAGTCACCGGAACCGATGAGCGGGAGGCCATGCGTGCCGCGCGTGAGACCTTTTCGGATCGCTCGCACGCAGTGTTCGTACAAACTGGCCGATTGTTCAGACCGGACCGGTAGATCGAAGTACGAGTCTTCCTCCTGGTTCAAGGGGCGGCCTTCGACGAAGTGGATGGATGTTTGGTCCAAGACCCCGGTGTCACCGGTGCTGAGCACGTAGCGGCATGTGGCCAGCGGTAACCAGAGATAATCGTCCGAACAGCGGGTACGCACGCCCCGGCCTGAGGGAGGGTGCCACCAGTGCTGTACATCTCCTTCCTGAAACTGTCTGGCCGCGCAGAGGAGGAGGTGCTCGCGCGCGAGGTGCGGTTCGGTGTGGATGAGCGCCATGGTGTCTTGGAGTTGATCGCGGAACCCAAAGGCCCCTCCGGATTGATAGTATCCGCTCCGCGCCCACAGCCGGCAGGCGAGCGTCTGGTATAAGAGCCAGCCATTGGTCAGCAGATTGAGTGAGTGGTCCGGTGTGTCCACCTGTACGGCGTTCAGCGTGTGCGTCCAGTATTGCTGCACCGCCGTGAGCGCAGCGCGGGCGGCGGCCGGTCCCCGGAATCGCTGTACGGACTTTTTGGCTTCATCGGCGGTTCGCCCGATGCCGAGTCGGAAGATGATCTCACGCTCTTGTCCGCTGGCTAACTCGAAGGGAACGTGGATGGCTGTGCAGGGATCGAGTCCGGCCCCGACTTTCCCGGACAGCCGTAACCGGGTCATCGCGGCCGGATTGCGAAGCGTGCCGTTTCGCCCGATAAACTCGGTCCGGTCGCCACTGATGGATCGAGCCGTCTCGTCGACATCAAAGAAGGCCACCCGTCCGCCGAACTCCGTGTTGTAGGAATTTCTCGCGAAGACGGCCCCGCTCGTTGGGTCCAATTCGGTGACGACGTGCATCGTCGATTTCGGACGCAGATCTCCCAGTACCCATTCCACGTACCCTGTCGCAGATAGTTTGCGCGCGCGGCCTGATTCGTTCCGCACCTTGAGCACCATGAACTTGATCGACGCATCCAGCGCCACGTACACCCACAGTTCCGACCGGATGCCGCGTTCCGTATGTTCGAAGACGCTATAGCCGAAGCCGTGCCGGCTGACGTACGCGGTCGATCCGCGGCTGGGAAGCGGCGTGGGGGACCAGAAGTGGCCTCTCTCTTCGTCGCGGATATAGAAGGCCTCTCCACTCGTGTCGCTCACCGGGTCGTTGTGCCACGGGGTGAGGCGGAACTCGTGCGCGTTTTCGCTCCAGGTATAGGCCTGGCCGCTCTCCGAGACGACGGTGCCAAAGGTGGGATTGGCCAGGACGTTCACCCACGGTGCCGGTGTCACCTGCCCATGCGTGGTGGTGATGACATACTCGCGCCCATCGGAGGTAAATCCTCCCAGCCCGTTGAAGAACATGAGATCGTGGCGCGGCATCGCAGCGGATGGTTCGGGTTCAGGCCGGCGGGTTCGGATGGGCGTCAGCCGAGGGACGGCACTGTCCGTTTGGCCGCGACGGGTCATCTGGTCTTCCAGCGATCCTCGTCGGTCGCTAATGATCGCGCGCGCGACGGACTGGAGCAGGATGCGGTCTTCGTTCGAAATCTGCTCCGCAGGACGGACGAAGATGCCGCCCGGTCGATCGATCACATGGGCTTCGACGCCCGCGGCAATCAGCCCCATGATTTGTTCGTGGAGCAGCTGGCGATAGCCGGCATGATCTTCGTTCCAGATCACCAGATCGACGGCCAGCCCCTTGGAGCGCCAGTAGGCATGGGCCTGTACGAGTTGACGGACCAGATCGATATTGGCCGGGTCTCCGATCTGGAGCAACACGATCGGGAGATCGCCGGAGATCGCGTAGCCCCAGAGTCCCGATTGCCCGCGGCGGTTTTTGATCAGATCACTCGGGTCGGCCCGCAGGGAGGCATTCGCATACAAAATCGAGTTCGCCAGTCGGCCATAGAGTTGCGCATCGGCTTCCGTGGCGTTCAGCTGCCGCATGACGACCTGGCTATGAGTCCAGGCCATGTCGAACACACGATCGGCGAGGCGGCGATCGTGATATTTCTCGACCAGGCCCAGGCAGACTTCGCGGCTGTCGCCGATGCCGGACATCAGATCAATGATGACTGATTCTTCCGGATCGAGGGTGACCTGACAACGGATGGCGACGATCGGATCAAGCACGGAGCCTGCACTCCCGGAAAGCGCCGCATGCGGATGCCGCTCCGGTTGTCCGCCGGAGCCACGGAGCGCCTGTGGATCGGCGGCGGTGCGACCGCGGCCGATGAATTGTAGGCGGTCCGTCTCGTACGACATGGCTTCGGTGGCTGCTCCATGCACGGCCATGAGGTGGCACATCCATGGCGTGTGCTCGTCGAGGGAGCGAGGCCGGCGCGTACAGAGAATCGCTTGCCGTTCGTGAATGATTTCGGTTTGCACGAAGAGGTTGCTGAATGCGGGATGCAGCGTGTCCGAGGCAGACGATGCGAGGACGACTTCCGCGTAACTGGTGATCTCGATCGTGCGGCGGCTCTGCGAGTCATTGGTGATGCGGGTCCGACGCAGTTCGATATCATCTTCCGGCGACACCACAATCTCTGTGTAGGTTTCGATATCCTGATCCCGCCGGCGAAACTCAGCCCGTCCCTCTGAAAAGATGACCTCATAGCTGGTCGGTGATTGCAGTGTCGGCTGATAGGCCGTGGACCAGAATGCCCCGCTTTCTATATCGCGGAGGTAACAGAAGGTGCCCCAATTGTCGCGGGTACTGTCTTCGCGCCAGCGGGTGACGGCGAGATCCTTCCAGCGACTGTATCCACCCCCCGCGTTCGTGATCATCACGTGGTATCGACCGTTCGATAATAAATGCACCTCGGGAATCGCGCTGTGCGGGCTGGTGAATCGGCGCACCGGTACTTCTGTGTCCCCCGAGGTCGTCCGTATGTCGGAGAGCTCGGCGGTATGCGAATAAAATGCCGTCGCCTTCGGAATCCGCTCCTGGAGCAGCAGCGTCGTTGCCTGGAACAACGGATCTGAATCGAATCGCTTTTGCATGGGGCGGTCGAGGAGCAGATAGGCCAGGGCGAGCAAACTCATGCCCTGGTGATGGGCCATGTAGGACCGAATCATCGCGCTTGATTGGCCGCGCGGGAGACGGGAAGGCGTGTAGTCGATCGCTTCATAGAAACCGAACTGTCCCTCGGCTCCTTCTTCGGCGAGTCGTTGCAGATTCAGACAAGCTTCCTCAGGCGCCACCATCAGCGCGAGCGCCGTGGCATAGGGCGCAATCACCAGATCGTCGGCCAGCCCGCGTTTCAATCCCAGCCCGGGTACGCCGAAGGCCCGATATTGATAGTTCAGATGCACGTCGATCGTGTTGTAGCCGGATTCTGAAATGCCCCACGGGACGCCGCGCTGTTTTCCATAGGCGATCTGCCGCTCCACGGCTGCCTTGCAGGTCTGGTCGAGCAGGGTGTTGTCGTACGTCGGCATGACCAACAGCGGCATGAGGTATTCGAACATCGATCCGCTCCATGAGATGAGGACCGGTCCCCCACCGGCGGTCGTAAGGAGCCGCCCGAGCGCAAACCAGCTTTCTTGCGGCAGTTGCCCCTGTGCAATCGCGACGAAGTTGCATAGTCTGGCCTCCGAGGCCAGCAGGTCGTAGTAACTCGTGTCCCGTCGGCGATCGCCGACGTTGTAGCCGATCGCCAGTAGATGACAGGTCTTGTCGAACAGGAACTCATACTCTATGGCGGCGAAGTGACTGGCCTGACGGGCTAGCTCTTCGAGCGCCGCGATTCTCTCTCTGGCGCGCTGGCTGGCCTTCACGATGAGCCCTTGAAGGTTGCTGATCCAGGTGCGCTCCTCAGGCATCGCCTCCGGACCCATGCGATGTTCGATGGCGTGCAGGCAGGAGAGGTCAAGCCGCGCCAGTTCACGCAACGTCGGGATCACATCGATATCGCCACATTCGCTGAGCCGACTCTGTGAAGCCGACAACAGGGCCCAGGGGGCGAGAAACATGAGGTCGTCGAGGGCGTCCCGGCATTGCCGGTTGAGCGCGTGCGCCCACCAGGTAGCGTGGTTTTCAGGAGTACCCTTCAAGGATGCCAGTATCTCTTCTGCGGTGGTGGTCAGCCGGTCAAGGCAGAGCCGGGCCGCCGTGAGCGTGGTTGGTTTGGATTCATCGGCCGCCTCCAGATGTTTCTGGAATTTGGCCAGGAGGGCTTGCGCCGGTTCCCCGGCAGAATCCTTGAGAGCGCCGAGGGTGTCGCTGAGTCCGTCAAGGAATCGCGGTGCCAGGATCTTCTGGTCGGGGAGCGCGAGCAGGCCCGGCCGCAATGTCAGCAGGTGGCCGGCAAGGTTTCCGCTATCCACGGTCGACACGTAGGTCGGCAGCAGGGGCTTCAGCGTCTGGGTGTCGTACCAGTTGTAGAAGTGGTTGCGGTGTCGCTCCAAGCCTCCCATCGTGCGCAGCGCGTTCGTCGTGCGTTCGATGAGCCGGCCTGCCGAGATATAGCCGAAGTCGTAGGCGGACAAGTTGGCGAGCAGCGCGAGCCCCATGTTGGTCGGCGACGTGCGATGGGCGATGACGGCGACCGGGTGCTCCTGAAAATTATCCGGCGGCAGCCAATGATCGTCCGCTCCGACGAATTGCTCGAAGAACGCCCAGGTTTTTCGGGCCAGCTTCCGGAGAAAGATGGTCTGGTCGGTCGTCAGATGCACTTCGGGCCGAGTGATCGGCTGGCTGATCCACCACGCGACAACGGGGGAGGCAAGCCAGAGCCCCAGAATGGGGACCGCCGCATCCAACGAAGCGGTTTCCTCCAGCGACAGATACATCGCCGAAGCCCCGGCAAGAACGGGCGCGATCCACATCATCCGGCTGTAGGCGACGAGGTCTGTACGCCGATCGAGGTCTTGATTGCTCGATGGATTCCATTCGAGCCGTCGGGTATGCGTGACCCCCATCCTCCAGATCGTGCGCACAATCGCATCCACACTGTAGAACGCCTCGTAGGGAAGGAACGTGACCGTCAAGACCGTCTGAATCATGTGCTGGCCGGCCGCACGGATTGCGACCGCGGCATGCTGCTCCGGTAACACGTCTTCCGGCTTCTGAAGCAGGTTGAGGATCGTGGCCAGCAATGGAGGGACCAGGATGATTCCGATCACCGAGAGGGTCCAGAGCCAGATCGGGGATAGTACGGTCCAGCCCAGCAGCAAGAGGAGGGTCAATGCGGAAGGCACGAGGCTTCGTCGAAGGTTGTCGAAGAGCTTCCATCGGGAGAGTCCGGAGAGCGGATTCTTGAGGCGGGTTGCGCCAGGGCCTGGAACGCGCGGCAGCAGCCATCCTGCGAGCTGCCAGTCCCCGCGGATCCAGCGATACCGCCGGCTCACATCCAAGCTGTAGCAGGAGGGATATTCTTCGTACAAGTGCACATCGCTCAAGAGTCCCGCGCGCGCGTAGCACCCTTCGAGCAGATCATGGCTGAGGATTGTATTCTCGGGAAAGCGTCCGGTCAGGGAACGTTCGAATGCCTCCACCTCATAGATGCCCTTGCCGATGAACGAACCTTCACCGAACAGGTCCTGGTACACATCGGAGATGGCGCGGGTATAGGGATCGATTCCGGGGTCGCTCCCGTTGAGCCGCGCATAGCGCGACCGGTTCGTCCCCGGCAGGCTGACGGCGACGCGTGGCTGCAGAATGCCGTATCCGTCGCAGACCCGACCTTTGTCGTCATCGTACCGTGGGCGGTTCAGTGGGTGGGCCATGGTGCCCACAAACTGGCGTGCGGCATCGCGCGGCAATTGCGTATCGGTGTCCAGCGTGATTACGTACTTGACGGTTGTTAAGATCGCCGTGTCCCCGACAACCAGCGAGAAACGATCTGCCGGATTACCCCGTAAGAGCTGGTTGAGGTCGGCAAGTTTTCCTCGCTTCCGCTCATAGCCCATCCACACCCGCTCCCCGGGATTCCATCGGCGCGGCCGATGGAAGAGGAAGAAGGCCTCCTGAGTCGTCTCCTTGTATTTGTCATTGAGTTCCTCGATCCGCTCCCGGGCCAGCCGCAACAGGGGCGCGTCTTCCGGCACTGTTTCTTCTTGCGCGTCCCGGAAGTCGGTCAACAGGGAAAAGTGCAGATGGCTGTCCCGATTGGCCAGGAATCGGACTTCGAGCGCCTCGATGAGATGCTCGATATGTTCAACGCTGCTGAGCATCGTCGGAACCACGACCAGCGTGCGCGAATCCGGGGGGATGCCTTTGGAGAAGTCCAGGCGCGGGAGCGCATGCGGCGTGACCAGCACGGTTGCCAGCCAGTTGACCACTGTGACCGCCAGCTGGCTCGTACAGAGGAGTGAGAGGAGTCCGACCAGGGCGAGCAACCAACCGTCTACGCCCCCGGCATAGGCCTGTAACAATAAGCCGGCGGTGAAGAATAGAGACAATAAGCCGATCGTGCCGACATAGAGGAGCGACGGGCACCGGCCGATCGCCCGCTGTAACGCCTCGGCTTTGGATAGTCGCACGCCGACCAATCGTTCAAGCTGCGGCGCTCCTCTGCCGATCAGATAGAAGCCGACATGGGTTTCTCGACGGTCGCTCCCGATTTCCGTCGCGCTCTGCTGCGCCAGCTGGATGGCCTGACGCGCAATGTCGCTTTCCGAGAGCCGGCTGCTCTTGGCCATATGCTCCACCGCGTGGCGATAGCGATCGCGGGTGGCAAAATCCATCGTGCCGTAAGCTGAGGCAGGATCCTCGCGCAAGGTCTGTTCGACGACGCTCATCGTCTCAACAAACGTGCGCCAATCCATCGCTCCCAGGAATCGGAGACTGCCGATGCTGTTGCTGATGGAGACCTGGTCGACGGCTTGCTGTTGGTTTTCCGATTGCACCGACTGCTCAATCGTCAGGCCGGATTCGGAGAGCCGCTGTTCAATCCAGGTGAGCGGCCATGCCAGCGCCGGGCTTTGTCCCTGCAGCCGGCGGGCGAACTCCGCCACAAAGGCGCTCGCCATCGGTGGGCTGGACCGGGCCATGTCGGCGATCACCAGAATGAGACTCTTCGGATCCTTCTCCGCGATCTCCATCATCTGATCCGCCCAGAAGTCCGCGCGATTGCGGTCGATCCTATGCGCGGCCATACGCGTCGCCGCGCGCCGGAGATTCTCGATCAAGGCCAAGCGAAGCATGATCGGGATCGCCCACAATTCGCCTAATGTCAGGCCGGTCATCGTCTGGTACGCCGCGACGAAGCTGCTGAGGCTCCCCGGATCGACGCGTCCGTCACCGTGCGAGATCGTTTCCAGCGCGATGTCATAGACGCGCGGAAGCCCGGCCGATGAGCCATTCAGCAAGTAGGGAAGTTCGCGGCTGTATCCTTTGGGCAAGTGCCGCTTGGCCAGCCGAATCTGCTCTTCAATGAGATAGAAGTTATCGAGCAGCCATTCTCCGGCCGGCGTAATCCGGCGGGTCGCCTTCACCGCTTCGGCCAACAGATCGCGAACTCCGATCAGGACGCTTTCATTCTCAGCCAGCCGGCTTAGGAGCCGGTCCGGAGCCTGGCCCTGGCTCAACTGGTGGAGGCCTGCCAGGGTTTTGCCGTGCTGCTCCATCTGGTCGGCGCTGAAGAGCTCCGAGCGCAGCGGAGGCTCGCCCCCAGCGTACTGTTCGGCTAAGTCGTTTTCGGGAAAGCTGGCTCTCGAATGGAGCAAATTTCCGAGACTGATCTTGCTGCGTACCGTCACGCGTTAGGTCTCTTTCCTGGGTGAGGGGTTTGCGAACCCGTTCCTAACCACTCCTGAGGTCGTGAATGGGTATTCTTTGGTGCCTCGTCAAGAGGACAGCAGTTGGTCTGAAGTGAAATACATCCAGGCCAATGTCCGTCTGCCGGCATCCAACTGCGAGGCCGAAGAGCGAGCCCTGTTCTGTCAGCAGATATGAGTGCAGAGCCTCGTTGAAGCCAGGCCGTAGAAATCCAGGAAGGTCCTGTTGTTAGCCAAGATCTTGTATAGGGAAACGTCTTAATAAAGTACCTGACCTATCGGACGGCTCCGTAACGTATTGCGGAGTATTGCGCGACCACGCGACATCCAACACCGCGGAATATCTTCCAGTGCCTGTATTTAATCCGATAGTTATAAGATTCTCTGGTCAAAACTGCTCAGTATGAAGAATTCAGATAACAGGCGGATCTGACTCAAGAATACGTAGCGGCGGAGACTGGTGAATCGGTCACGCTGGGAAGAAGTCGGAAGCGCAAGAGATAGGACAGTCAGCGGAGTGCATCGCACAGGACAGTTTCACCCTGGGCGCATTGAGTGCAGGAGTCAAGTCGCAGGGTGCGGATTTGAATTGTGCAATGATACTGGATCGTAACGAAGCCTGTCGGGAGGGGGTGACGCGCAAAAGCAATGGCTACGAGAGAGTCGGGGGCATTGAGGGGGAGATTGTTGAAGTGGTGCCGAGGGACAGAATCGAACTGTCGACACCAGCCTTTTCAGGACGTGGTTGCTCTTTGTAATGACCTGAAACTGCTCGTGTTTTCCCGCCATAGCGAGCGTGGGCAACCAAATGGACTACCGGACACTTCTAACATGCAGCCTGGTTGAGGCCTATCAGTCCCAGGCTTTCTGGCCTTGCTTGAGTACATTTTTCAGCGACTTATTTATCCTCTTGCGCGCGGTCTCGCGCCGTGCGCGCTGGCGTTCGACCAGGCGCCCGATGACGAATCCGGCACGGACTGTCGTTGCGGCTTTGAGAAAAGCGCGCAGAGCGACCTCAGCCTGGAGCGCATCCTGGTAGGTGCCCAACAGGTCTTGAGCTGCCCGGGCCCGCTTGATAAACCGCGAAGCCGGTTTGCCGGCGGACCCCAAGGCCAGCTCCGCAGCATACCGCGCCCGCTTGGTCTTGATCCGGACCTCATGCAGCGCCGCATCCCCCGGCGAGGTTCCCAGCTGCCGGACGGCCCGCCGCAATTTCTTGAACTCCTGGCTCGCCAGATCATGTAGCGTGAGCGGCGATTCCACCATGGCGGGATCGTGGGCAGCCTGTTGGAGCCGCCGGATCAGCTCAACATACCGCGCGCTATTCAGCTCGGTAAGCAGCGCCTCGTGCACGTGTTCCCGCTGGGAGCGCAGTTGTGTAACAAGGCGCGCCAACGGCGGTCGGTCGTGGACATCGAATCCTGCGGTTGCTTCGGTAAAGTGCGCGATCTGAACGTCCAGATCGCGCGCGGGTCCAAGCATCTGGCCGAGCCAGGACAGTTCGCCTTGAAGCGAGGCCGCCCAGTCGGGCAGGAGCACCGGCCGGGCCGCGCGCAGCATGGCGCGCAACCGGCGTGTGGCGACGCGCATCTGATGCAAACTTTCAGACTCCTTGCCGAGCCTGGTGCCGGGGTCGTGGGCCAGGAGCCAGCGGACCTGTTGCGCCAGCGCCCACCGTACATGCATCGCGACCGGGGCGTCCGGCGCCGGCGGCACGTCGGCGGCCGGGGCCGCCAGGGAGAGCGCGCGAAAAAGCTTAGGGCGGCCGTCATGATCGCGCGCGCCTGCGCGCCGGAGCAGTTGTTCGAACTCCTCCAGCGCCGCGGCATCAGGGCCGTGCTGCTCGATTTCCAATTCACGAAATCGTTGGGTCACGCTACCGTTCATCAGTACCGCCACACTGTCGAGGGCGATCTCGGCCACCGGCTTGCCACGGCGCTGGACGCGCAGCCCCGTCCGCCAGACCCGCAGCGTGGCGACCGGGACGAGCTCGCTTGTTCTCAGATGAAGTGCGAGCAATTCCCGAAATGCCGCCGGCGGCTGATCGTGCCGATCGGCGAGTTCCACTTCCTGCCGGTCGGGACCCAGGGGAATCTTCAGCTGCCAGGCCCTTTTGCCCCGCTCTGAGCGGAGGCGAAGGGTGATGCGCGCCTGTGCCAGATCGTGTGCGGCGGTGTCGTAGTAGGTGGAGGTCAGAAGGCGTCGTGGCAGCGAGACTCCGCCTGGGACGCTAGGCAGGCGGAAATCGGAGTCGACGCAGAGCGTGATCTCGCGCTCGATGGTCGAGCTCAGGGCGCGAGAGCGAGCGCGAACAGGAGGATCGGTAGTAGAGCGAGCCATCATGAGATCCCTCATCCTAAACTGCAACGAACGATGGAATGATAGCCGATTATGACGGAAATATCGCCCGCGAAGAGGAGTGCCTGAACAACGAAGCGGGAGAACGTTTGAATCAGAAGTGAAACGCCAGTCCGGCGACGGCGTTGAAGGCGCTGTATTCGGCACTGAGGCCAAAGCCCGGATCGAAGTTCGTCAGGGTCGCACGATTATATTTCCCTTCTACAAAGAACCCCCATTCTTCGGTGACTAAGATCTTCACTCCGGCCTGGAGGTTGAGTCCTGGGACGATCTGGCGTCCGTTAAATTGGTCGCTCCCTTTGAAATAAAAACCCCCGACGCCGACCCCGACATAGGGCTGGAAGACTTCTCCCGGATAACGCGCGACCACGTTGAGGGCCAGGGTAATCAGCTGCAGGGAGTTTTCCTGGAGCGCCAACGCGCCGTTGAAGCGTCGCTGAACCCGACAGGTCGCGCCGGGGATGCAGGTAGCGGGGGGGGCTTCGGTACCGGGATTCGGCAGAAACGTCACGTCGTGCGTGGTCGAGAGCGTCTGCCGCTTGATGGTGGGCTGAGAAGTGAAGGCTTCGATTTCGACGCCGAGCCAGCGCAATCCTTCATCCGCAAAAAAATAGCCCACTTTTCCGCCGAAGAGGGGCGATTGTTTGAGGTTGATGTCCGAGGTGCGGAACGACTGGGTCACGGAGCCGAGAGGGGGATTATCGAATGCGCCGGAGAATTGTGCGCGGTCTTGCGTCAGTCCGTAGGCATCCATCGCGACGTTCTTCAAGGATTGTGGCGCGCTGATGCCGCCGTATCCGGCCACGTACCATTCGGCGTAGGCGTTGTCGATCGGTGCCGGCGTAAGGCCGAAGAGACCGGAAAGGGTCATGATTCCGATGCAGAGAATTATGCGGGAAGCGCTGGTCATCGGGAACTCCTGTGAAGAATGAAGCGATGATGGATACGGGCGCACAATAATCTGCAACCCGTGACGATGCCATTACGGTGAGATTAAGTTCCCGTTAAATTGCCCTTGCGGCGACGTGCATGAGTGCGGGAGCAGAAAAGAAGAGGCAGTCGGAGAGGGAGTGGTCTAGCGGATGTCGTAGGTCAATGTCTGTCGCTGGGTATTGCGGACGAGATCGACGCGAATGGTCCGCTCGTTTCGCAGTTGCTGAAAGAGCGACAAGAGCATGCCGGGATCGCGCAGCTCCACACCGTTGATGCGTTGCAGCACGTCGTTCGTTTGCAGGCCGATCTTGTCGAAGAACCCCAGTGGCATGACGCTGTAGAGGCGGAACCCGTCCAGCTTTCCGTCTGTGAGATAGGGCACCGCCTGCGCCTGCGTCAGAAGGCGGGTCGTGTCGGACAGGGCGGCGTCGATCTCGCGGCGATCGAGCACGCGCCGCTGCGGGATCGCCGGCGTCGGGATCGGCGGTGGAAGGGCGGTGCCTGGTGCGACCCCGTGACTGGTATGGACAGCGCCCAGCTCCAGCCATTCTTCGCGAGTCCCTTCTCGAAACAGCACCCGGTCTTTTTCAATCGCCGCCAGCTCGCCCACATTCGGAACGGCCTCGCCCAGGCGATACAGACTCTGCTTCTTGGAGGCCAGGTCTTCGAGGATCGCCATCATGCCGCGTTGCGTGCCGCGCACGGTTCCGGACAACGAGACTTTCCTGGCAACGTCGAGCGGAGGCGGCGGCGGGGGCGGCGGAGCGGCGGCGGTCGACTCCAGGCTCGCGCCGGGCGGAAGGAGGAAGAGGCCGCTCTGAAGAATCACCTTGACCGATTGTTGAGGCGTGTCCATGGGATTAGGGTCAGAGGAGGCGTCTGACGCGGGGACGGAGGAAGGGGATCGATCCGGCGGCAGATAGAGCGCATTGGTAACCAGGGCGTTTGCCGAGTGGGCGACCACGGAGGCGCATAGACAGAGGTAGACGGCGACGACGGTCCGTTTGGGAGTGAGCCACTGCGTGTTCATGTTGTGAGCCTCGCCGCAAAAAGCAAAAAAGAATGAGCGCATCCTAGTCTGCGCCGGTCGGGCTCACAAGGGGTTGAGGGCTCCCGCGAAACGAATTAACAACCCACCAATTACCCGATAACAATTCGGTAACATCCCGCCGGTACCTCTAGGTCTATTACGATTCAGTTAAGACGGCGAAGACCCCGGACCGGGGGATTCGTCGGGGCGCGGGCCCTCATCGGAGAAATTGTGGCGATGGATCAGATAGCCGGCAAGGTATGCGACGACGGAGAGGCATCACGGGAGCGCGCGGGCTTCGGGGAAAGCGATGCCGCATGAAGAGGGTGGGGTGGCTTGTGATCGGGGTGCTGGTGTGGGGCAGCGCGGGAAACGGAGTCAGTGAGGCGCGCGACAATCGCAAATCATCGGGGAGCTCTGCGCAAGCGGGCGCGCCGAAGGACTTGCCGGGAGCGTCGCGGCAGCCGCAGGCGACGACGGCTGCCGATGCGCCGGCGCGCCGCGAGCCGCTGCCTCGCGCCGAGACGATGCCGGATGCGAGCCCTGCCATCGATCAGCAGGCCGTACGATTTGCCATCACCACCTTTCTCGTCGAGGGGAATACGATTCTGGACCAGGCAAAGATCGACAACCTGCTCGATCGCCACAAAGGCGGCGAAAAGCAGATTACGGATGTGGAGAAAGCGCGTGTCGAGTTGGAGAAGCTGTATCACGATGCCGGGTATCTCACCGTGCTGGTGAATCTGCCCGAGCAGACGATCGAGAACGGGGTGGTGCGGTTACAGGTATTGGAAAGCCGGCTCATGGAAATCACGGTGACGGGCAACGAACATTACGAGTGGTCGAACATTCGCGGGAAGCTGCCCTCCGTGCAGCCCGGCGCGTTGCTGTATGAACCGACCTTCGTCAAAGAGCTGACCGCGCTCAACGGGAATCCCGATTTGAAAGTTGCGCCGGTGCTCAAACCGGGGACCGAGCCGGGCACCGTAAATCTCGAACTCAAGACGACCGATCGACTGCCGGTGCACGGAAAACTGGAGGCCGACAACAGGGGCCCTATTACCACACCCGCCAATCGCCTGATCGCGGAGGTCCAGCATACGAATGTGTTCGGAGGAGACGAAATTCTCACGGTGAATACGGTGCAGACGCCGACCGACTGGGGGGCCGTGCAGAACTACGGCGTGAGTTTCGTCTATCCGGTGAGCTGGCCGGATCATCTCCTGGCTGTCTATGCCTCGAAATCCCAGAGCAAGTCGGTGCTGGCGGGGTCGGGGATCGCGCTCGGCGGCGGAGGCGATGTCACATTTGCCGGCAACGCGACCATCGCCGGCGCCCGCTATATCATGCCGCTCTTCTCAGGGGGCCGGAATACCCATCAGCTGTCGGTGGGGTTCGATTTCAAGCGGCTGGAGAAAACGGAGGCGTTGTTCGATGGGGGATTCTCGGCTGTGGTTCTGAGTCCGGTCCAGTACACGCCGGCCTTTCTCGGCTACGCCGGATTTTTCCCCTACGGACAGGGTCTGACCAAGGCGTCGCTCTCGGCAAAAGGGTATGTGGCCGGACTGATCCCGGGGGGCAGGAAAGAGGATTTCGCCGGAGACCCGAACGACCCCTTTAACAAACCCGGCAACCGCCGGGGATCGACCGGCACGTTCGGGGTGCTCCAGGCGGCGCTCGATCGCACGCAGAACCTGCCGGGAGACTTCACGCTGTCCCTCCATGCTGACGGGCAGTGGGCCAGCCAGCCGTTGATTCCGGCTGAACAATTGTTCGCCGGCGGCGTGGACACGGTGCGCGGCTACCTAACCTTTGAGGCCATCGGCGACCATGGCGTCCGCGGGCGGGCTGAACTGACAACTCCTGAACTGGTGGCAATTCCCATCGATCGCATCTGGCAGCGCCGCAAAAGCTCTGATTATACGATCCGGGTGAAAGCGGCGGCGTTTTACGATGTGGCCCAACTCTGGGTGCTCCAGGCGCCGGCCGGCCAGGCGTCGCAATTCCGGCTCGAAGGTGTCGGCGGCGGTCTGCGGGTCAAGTTTCCGAAGGATGTGGGCCAGCTCATGATCGACGAAGGGTTCGCGCTGCGGCAGACGCTGAATACGAAGCGCGGCGATACCTTCATCCATTTCTCCGTCGGATTAGCGTTCTAGGATTGTGAGGCTGTACATGAAGACCAGGAACCAGTCATCGCTCACGGCCCTGGCGGTCGTGATCGCCTATACGGCTCAGATGCTCGCCGTGCCCGTGCTGCTCGCCAATCCCACCGGGCCGGCTGTCGTGGCCGGAGAAGCGGCGGTGTCGGGCCTCAGCACCGCGCAGGTGACGATCGCCCAGGCTTCCCAGCGGGCCATCATCAACTGGCAGCAATTCAACATTGCGCCGAACGAAGTGACCCGGTTCATCCAGCCGAACGTCAATGCCATTGCGTTGAACCGCATCTTCGATCACAACCCCAGCCAGATTTTCGGCAGCCTGAACGCCAACGGCACCGTCATCCTGCTGAATCCGAACGGCGTCGTCTTCGGACCGAATGCCCAGGTGAATGTCGGAGGGCTCATCGCGTCCTCGCTCAACCTGACCAATGAAAATTTCATGCGGGGTTTCTATTCGTTCGAGGGCGCCGGGATCGAAGGACTTGTGAAAAACATGGGCCGTATTCACGGAGCCCATGACGGGGTGTATCTGCTCGCGCCGAACGTCGAGAACAGCGGCATCATTACCACGCCGGGCGGTTCGATCGTGCTGGCAGCGGGGGCCAAGGCCTATCTGTCGAATCGGCCTGACGGGCAGGGATTCCTCGCGGAAATTTCCGCGCCCATCGGCCACGCCGTGAACTTGAAGGACCTGATTGCGGACGGCGGCCAGATCACGTTAGCGGGCCGGGTCGTGAATCAAGAGGGTCTCGTCCAAGCAAACAGCGTGCGGGAACGGAACGGCAAAATCGAACTCTTTGCGAGCGAGATCCTCACGCTGAAGTCCGGGAGTCAGACGATTGCGAAAGGCAGTGGGGACGGACCCGCTAATGGCGGAACGATTATCGCAATTGCCGATAAGACCAAGGGTACGGCGAGATTCGAGAAGGGCGCCACGCTGGATGTCTCGGGCGGCGCAAAGGGCGGCCATGGAGGTTCGGTTGAATTGAGTGGCAAGAACGTATTTCTGGGTGGCCGCTTTGTGGCAAACGCGGCAGCGGGCTACCGGGGCGGGCGGCTCCTCATCGATCCGGTGGAAGTCGACCTCACGGGATTTGCCGCCACCAATTTCCAGGACATACTCTTCACCTCGCTGCTCGGAGAAGACCTCCGCATCACCGGCCTGTTCGACTTGAGTCTGGTGCAACCTCCGGCAGGCGGAGGCACGATTCGATTCGAGGCGGGCCGCGATCTGCTCTTCGACAACCTCATCTTGTTCAATAATCCCTTTCCCCTCGGGCTGCCCGCGCTCTGGAATATCGCGGGCACCGCCGAGCGCCACATTCTGTTCACCGGGTTTGCCGGATCCACGCTGGCGACGGCGCACGGCGGCAGCGTCACGCTCCATGCGAAGACGGGGGATGTCCGCTTGGACGATCCGGCCACCGGCGCGCTCTCAGTCGTGCAGGCGAGCGGCGGAGGCGGAGTGTCGATCAAGACCGGCCAGGACCTCATCGCCGGGACGGCGGTCGATGAATCCGGAGGCCCGCTGGGACTTTTCAGTGTGCAGGGCATCAGTATCGAAGGGGCGGGAAAGTTAGTCCTCGACGTGGCCCGGAATTTTCTGGGCGGGTCGCCCAACGGGGTAAAGAGCGGGCCGGGATTCGTCTTGCGCAATCTCGACAGCGCCGGGCCGCTGCCGCAACATACCGTCACGGTCGGAGGGGTCATCGGCGAGACTAACCTGCCGCTGGGATCGAACGGCCTGCCGCAGACCACGACGATCGCGGAATCGTCCAGACAGTATGCCGACTTTGCGCTCTCCAACGGCAATCTCACCGTCACCGCCGGAGGCAATGTGTATCTTCAGCGGATCCGTGATGCGGGACTCGTCGGCGGAATCGATCTGGCGACAGGGGTGCCACGGGAGCCGGCATTTGCCGCCGGATTGGAGCGCAACAAAGCGACGATCGTGTCTCGTGACGGGCATATTATCATCAATACCAATAATCGCGATGCCGGGCGTCAATCCCTGCTGGTCGATGTGCTGAGCGCCCTGCTGCCTGCGTCCTTCGAGGCGAGGGCCGAGAAGGGCACCATCCAGATCCGCTCGAATCTGACGTTTCTCCCTTCCCCGACGGGATCCGTGAAGTTCTTTGCGAAGCAGGATATCCAAGGCGTTCCAAAGTTAGTGCGGGGAGCCGATGAGAATTTCATCTGGCTCTATGTGGGCTACGGGGGGCTGGCGGGAGGGCAGTGGGTCGCCGTCGATCAGCGGACGCTTCTCCAGCGGCCCGATTTATGGCCCTTCCTCGCGAATAAGCCCGGCAGCGACACCCTGCCTCCCCGGCCTCTCTTCGATCAGGCTCCTCCGAGCGAATTTCCTGCTTATGCATTTCGGGACGGGGAGGGGAATCCGCCGACCGTCAAATTGCTCCAAGTCGATCCTGCGGCGCTGGCGGGGAACGCGGACCTCGCAGCAGTCGGATCGCTTGTCAGTAACAACCGCCCTGTAGCGACCGAGAACCCGGCCTCGCTTGCGCCGGTGAGTGTCATTGCCGAGCTGGGCAACATCAGTAAGTTGTTTCTCGATCTGGTGAGCCGGCCGTTCCGCAAGGAAGTTCTGGTTGAAGCGGGCAACCGGATCGAACAGGTCAGCGCGAGGATCTATCTGCCCGATCTTGGCACCCAGACCCAGACGCTCACCGAACACGTGCCCTTGTTTCTGGATCCAAACACGAACCGGTTGCGGCCGATCACCGATGCCGACGTGGTGTTGATCCGGGCGGTCAATCCGACGAGCGGCCAGGTCGAGATTCGGCCCTGGAACAAACAGGAAGCCGTCGATCCGGCCAATCTCGTCAACGTGGTGGTGAGAGACACCACTGTGACGGTGACGTCTCCCAAGGTGGCCGCGACTGTCAAGGCTCAGGACATTAATCTGGGCAAGGGAGAGGCCGGCGAAGGCATTCTCGCATTCTCCGGTCCGGGGACTGCGCGGGTGATCGCGAAAGGAACGCTGGATCTCGCCGACGGCCAGGGGATCAGCATGGATCGCAGCAAGGCGGGCGATCTCGGCGGCCTGCTCGACATCGCGGTCGGCAACGGGCTCGATATGGTGACGTCGACCATCGTCAGCCGGAACGGGGCCGGGATTTCCATTCACGGGTATGACGAATCCAAGCCCTACATCGTGGGCTACGACAACAGCGTCCTCTATCCCCTCCAGTTTCCGGACTCCGTGCGCGGGGGAATGAATCTTCCAGCCGCCGGCGGCCGGGTGAACATCGGCGAAAACAGCTCCCGATCGGCGGGTGAAAGCGGGGCGTCGACGGGCATTCAAGTCATAGAAGGCGGATCGGTCGGGCAGATGGCAAAGGCGCCGATCGTGAATCCGGATGGAACCGTCACCGTACAGCTCGTGAAAGATCCGGCGGCGATTCTCATCAGGGCTAAGGGCGATATCGATGTGAACAAGTCGCGCATCGCGACGTTGGGCGGCGGCGATATCCGGCTCACCTCGGTGGCCGGTAAGATTAATGCCGGGAGCGGGAGCAAGGACGAGCGCGCGCTGTTTAAAGTGCTGGTTCCCGAGTTGGACGGCCTGGGCAATCCGAAATTCAACCAGGACGGCACCCCTATCCTCATGGAAAAGGTCTTTGAAGTGCCCGGCAGCGGCATCTTTACCTTCCATCCCGGAGATCCGCAGCCGCTGGTCTTCCCGACCTTCAACGATCCGGAGATCAATGCGCTGGTGGACCTGGCGAATCGGGAAGGATTCTTCGGCCGCGACGTCACGGCGATCAATGAACAGGCCAACCGGTTGCGCGCGGAGCGCCTGCCGATTTTCAATGAAACGGTGCTCAGGCCGTTTATCGAGCGGTCGAAGCTCGGCGACATCACCCTGACGGCTGAGCGGGGCAGCATCATCATTCCGCCGGCCGGTATCCGCGGGCGCCGTGTGACGCTGAACGCGCCGATCGTCGATTTCCAGGGCGGTGAAGTTCAGGGTATTGTCGAGTTTCCGCGCCCCCCGATCCTGCCGTCGCCTCCGGCCATCGGCGGGCTGGCTCCGGCCGGAGCCGCGGCGCCTCCGGTCGCGTTAGGCGGAGGCGGAACGGCCGGCGCGGCCTCCACGACGGCGGCGGCGACCGCGACGGGTGTGAAACAGTCGGATGCCGTGCAGGAAAGCGCGGTGGAATCGTCGGGCCAATCGAGAGAAACCAAAGAAGCGAAAAAATCGGACGGCAAGTCGACCGCCACGCAACTGGCCAAATCCATCCGCGTGAAACGCGGCGTGGTCATTCAAGTCGATGTGAAGCCGCAAGCAGGCAGCTAACCGGAAAGGACGACGCAGATGGAAACAAGTTCAGGGGGCGTGGCGTTCGCGCTGAGTCATGCGACGCTCGAAGGAAAGATCACGATCTCCGTACTGCTGTTTTTCTCGCTGGTCAGCTGGACGGTCATCATCAACAAGTTCCGGCAGTTGAGCAAAGCGAAAAATCGGAACGGGCTCTTCCTCGGTTACTACTCGAAGTCCAAAGGTCCCCTGGTCGTGTTCAGCAAAGGCCCGATCAAGCAGCTACAGGGCTCGCCGATGTACGACGTCTATTATGGCGGCTGCGAAGAACTCAAGGTGCAGCAGGAAAAGTATGAGGGGGAAAAGATTCCGCATCACGGCATGAGCGCCGTGCGGATTGCGTTGGAGCGCGTGCTCGGTGAGGCGGCGGTCAGCCTGGAGTCCGGCATGATCGTGCTGGCGACGGCCATCAGCGGCGGGCCGTTCATCGGACTGCTCGGGACCGTCTGGGGCGTCATGGACACGTTCGCCGGCATCGGCAAGGCGCAGTCAGCCACCCTCGCGACTATGGCTCCGGGCGTCGCCTCGGCGCTCATCGCGACGGTCGCGGGACTCATGGTCGCGATCCCGTCCCTCTTTTGCTACAACTTCCTCGTGACCAAGACAAAAACGCTGACCATGGAACTCGATAATTTTGCGGCCCATCTCGAAACCGTCTTCATGACGGACTATCTCCAGGAGAAAAAAGGCGCCGCGGCCGAATCGGAAGATCCCGAAGACTACCGCCCGGGCGGACACCGCCAGGAGGCCGAGCCTTCCTCAGCGGCGACGGGTCATTGAGGACGTGAAGCGTTGTGCGGGAAGCGTGAAGCGCGGGGAAAAGGGCGTGAAGCGTCGTTCGTGAAACGTGAAGCGCCAGAGAAGGCACGTGAAGCGTTGGTCGTGAAGTGTGGGAAAGGACGTGAAGCGTGAAGCGTATCGCATTCGGATCGGACGCTTCACGCATGACGTTTCACGCTTCACGAGATATGTTTCACACCTCATGAATTGACAGGGTGTTCCTCAGATGCCGCATAGCATGGTAGCGTTTGCAGCACAGGAGGGCGCCCATGAAGATTCGAAACTTTCGAGATTTGGATGTATGGAAAATGGGGAAAGAGATCGTGCTGGATGTCTATCGAGCGACCGCGGCATACCCCAGGGTCGAGGCGTACGGCTTAGCCGCGCAAATGCGAAGAGCATCGGTTTCGATTCCATCGAATGTGGCGGAAGGGTTCAATCGGTTCCACAGCAAGGAATATCGGCAATTTCTTTTCATTGCATTGGGTTCCTGTGCCGAACTGGAAACGCAGGTGGAGATATCGTCGGACCTTGGATTTGTCCAACGGGATATCCGGGATCTTATCATTGAGAAGCTCGATCATGAAACGAGGATGCTGCGGAACCTGGTCAAGAAGCTCTAAGGACGTGAAGCGTGGCTCGTGAAGCGTGAAACGCCAGAAGAAGACGTGAAGCGTTGTTCGTGAAACGTGAAGCGTATCTCGTTTCGGATTCGGGCGCTTCGCGCATGACGTTTCACGCTTCACACGATACGAAATTCACGACATAACGCTTCACGCTTCACGTGAGACGAGATACGGAGGGCAGGGATGAGACGTTTTTCCCGCAAATCGCACGGCGCGGTCGCCGATATCAACATGACCCCGTTGCTCGACCTGGCCTGGGTGCTGCTCGTGATTTTCATCATCACGACGACAGCGGCGGTGCAGGGGATCGAGCTCAAGTTGCCGGAGTCCACTCCGCACGAAACGGAAATGGAAACCACGACGCCGACCCTCTCCGTGAAGAAGAACGGCGATATTTACATGGACGAAGAGAAGGTCAAGATTACGGAACTGGAAAAGTTGATTCGCGATCTGAAAGCGGCCAAGGGCGGCAAGTTGCCGCTCGTACTCCGCGGCGATTCCGGCGTGGAATACAAGCACGTGGTCGCGGTGCTCGACATCCTCCAGCGGATTCCGGTCGAGGATCTGGCGATTGCCACAAAACCATTCAATGAACCTTAAGACCGTGAAGCGTCCCTCGTGAAGCGTGAAGCGCCAGAAGAAGACGTGAAGCGTATCTCATTGCGGATTCGGACGCTTCACGAGGGACGCTTCACGTTTCACGCTTCACCGTTCACGAGTTGGACGCCTTCCCCCTTGCGCTTCACGCACGACGTTTCACGTTTCACGAGTTGAAGAGATGGCCGGCTATAAGGGATTTGAAAAAAAGAAGAGCAAGCTCGGCACGACGCTGTTGATCGTCGGGCTGGTGCATGTCGGCATCGGCGGCGGACTCTATTGGGTGGCGCAAACCCAATGGGGGCAGGACCTCATCAAGGTCTACAAGCTGAATGCCTTCAAGAAAGAGGAGCCGCCCCCTCCGCCTGAAAAGGAACCGGAACCAGAACCGGAACCGGAGGCGCCCAAGCCGGAGCCGAAGCCGCAAGAGGCGCCGCCTCCACCTCCCCCTCAGCAGGCAGAAGCGCCGCCGCCACCCAAGGCGTCCGATGCGCCGGGGCCGCCGCCGGTGAGCACCGATCCGTTTGCCATTGGGAAAGGCCGGGGACGATTCGCCGGCTACACGGATATCTTGACCGCGTCGATTCAGTCGAAGTATCAGGCCCCGGCGTCGCTCCCGGACGATCTGGAATATGCCGTGCTCTGCGAGTTGGTGATCGATGAACAGGGTCGTGTGTTGCAGTTCCGCCTCGTCAACTCGTCCGGCAGTCTCCTCTTCGATCAATCCGCGCTCGATGCGCTGGCCAAAGTGACGGAGGTGCGTCCGCCTCCGCCGGGGATGGATCATACGATCGTCGTAAAATTCTTCCCGCCGACATAGCAGGATGCTGAAACAGCCCGCCAGCGGCGTTCTCATCATCCGTGAAGCGTTCCTCGTGAAGCGTTCCTCGTGAAGCGTATCTCGCGAGCGTGCCTGCGCCGATCCTACTACGAGAGACGAACGACGCTTCACGAACGACGGACGAAGCAGACCGCCTTGCTGGAGCATCCTGCAGTAGTTCATCGGCCGTTTGTTTCCCGTTCTTTATCTACAATTTACCCTTCCCACAAGCTCCGTTGATCGCGCGGTAACTTCTCCCGCGTACAACTCCTCACGTGCAGCGAGTGGCCCGCCGGGCTTCGCCCGATCCGCAACACTGCGGCAACGCACTGTTAACGACCCTCAAATGGGAGGGTGACGTGGCTGTAACACGGATACGAGAGAACGGCAGTGTGAATCTATCAAAAGATTTGCGCGCCCTTCTCGGAAAGAGAGGGGGTGATGGGAGCGAGGACAGTTCAGGAATCGAAGGCAGGGCAGCAGTACAGGTCATTTTTACAATCAAGGAGGGGTCGTATGAAAGTTCAAGGGATCAAGCGGATGATGATGGCGGCGGCGTTAGCCGTAGCCACGGCGGTGTCCGGCATGGCCGGACAGGCGCAGGCGTTCACCTTCGGTGACGGCGACCTGGTGCTGGCGATCTACGGGAACAGCACCGAGGCGCTCTATAATCTGGGAAATTACAACACCAGACTGGGCTCCGGCGCAACGTTCGACTTTGATGCCTCCGCGGGATTGGCCGCGGCGCAAGTCGGCGGGAACCCGGTGAAGTACACCGTGTTCGGCTGGGATACCAGTCTGACAAACGGACAGATCCATGCGGCCACGGCTTTTACTCCGGCGCAGCTGACCGGGACGAAGGATTTCGTAACACAGTTCATCGCGTCGGCGGTGTGGTCATCACTGCCGCTCTTCGACGGAGATACGATCAGCAAGTCCGATTCCTTGAACCGGTCCTTCTCGCAGAATCTCAATACCTCCGGATCGGGTCAGTTTGAAGGAGCCTGGGAGCGGGCGATGCAGGGCAACCTCGATAATGTTCTCAATATTATGCGTGGCGATGTGGAAACCAACGCGTTCACCCAGGTAGGCCGGGTCTTGTTGACCGCTGGCGGATTGTTGACGATCGGCAATCCCGGTCCGAACGTGGCTCCCATTCCCCTTCCTGCCGGCGTGGTGTTGTTCGGCAGCGGCTTGATCGGGCTCGTCGGAATCGCCCGGCGCAAGTTTGCCCAGATGGCCGCATAGGGTACGGATCGAAACCAACAGGTACATTATTTTATTTGAAGGAGATCACCCATGAAGTTTACGACACAATATGTGTCAGTTCTCGCCGGCGCGCTGGCGCTGGCCGGCCTGGCCGGAACCGCCGAGGCCCAGACCGTCCTCAATGTCGGCGGCTCGTCCGCCGGGCGTAACTTTGCGACAGACGTGCCGTTGAATTTGTGCGACGCCGCGCCGCTTCCCAGCCGGTTTTCGAGCGCGGACAACAACAAGGTCACCTGGACCTGCAACCGCGGGGGCCTGCCCGTGATCATGCGCTATTCGGCGACCGGGTCCAGCGACGGCGTCAACAAGCTGCTTCAGCCGGCTGCCAATCCGGCCTCCAACATGCTGTTCCTCGACCATACTCTGACGACCGGCTGCACGGGTCCGAACGTGGCAGCCAGACCGTCGGACGGCAAGCAGTACAACAATACAACCGGTTGCAACAACGGCAATACGATCAGCCTCCCGGTTCATCTGGGCGCCTCCGATGTGCAGGGCGCGTCATTTCACCAGGCCGGCCCATTGGGGACGACGGTGAGCCCGCTGGACGACAGCAGCCTCAATAGCGTGGTGGCGGCCATCGTGCCATTCTCGATTTATGTGGGTAAGGGAGTAGTGAAGGATGTGGCAGGCGCTCCGGGCGGACCGATCGCCGGACTGTCCCGTCTGGAGATCGAGCGAATTTTCTCGAAGCAAGTCACGGACTGGAGGCAACTGGGATTCGGCACGGTGACCGATGCGGCTCCCGGTGTGTTAGAAGCGACCTCGCCGATCACCCTCTGCATGCGCAGTGCCGGCTCAGGCACGAAGGCGACATTCGATGAAGCCGTCATGATCAATTCGACCGAAACCCTCTTGGCCAATGCCACGTCGGTATTCAGCTCGAGTTCGTCGGGTGTGTTGACCTGTCTGGCAAGCAATCGCCGTTCCATCGGCTATATGGACTCAGATACGGTGGTGAGCTTCAATCCGGGCGGCGCCAACGCCGGATTGGGCTATACCGTCCGTCTTGATGGCGGGTTAGCCCATGATCCGGCTTTAGTCGGCAACGAAAAGCGCGACCTCCGTTGCGGCAAGTATGCCTATTGGGCCGGCTGGCGCCTGAATCGCCGGACGACCTCCGAAGGCGCGGCCATCGACGCGTTGGCTCAAGCCTATGTCGATAATGCCTCGGCGCAAGCCACCATCGGCATCATTCCCACCGGCGCCTACTGGGCGTCCGATGAGGAAATGTTCGTGACCAAGAACGTGGACAAGGGTCCGCTCATTTGGAAGGCAGGCGCTCACCCCGAGTGCCGGTAATCGAGCCCTTCATACTCGCGCAGTGTGGCTGTTCGGGAGCGAGACTCCCGGCAGCCACCTGGGAAGGATGGCAGTGATGAGACACCTTCAACGATTCATGTCATGGGGAGGAGCATTCGCGCTCCTGGCTGTGATGGTGCTGTCGGTTGCGCCGGTTCCCGCGCAGGCAGCGTCGGTGACGCAGCTCGACATCACCGGCGGATCGGTCAATCTGAACTTCGGCTCGTTGGGGTCGGTGTCCGGCACCTTCACGCAGAACGGGCAGTTGGTCATGGGGCAGTACCAGCCTCTGCCGAACATCTTCACTCCGATCACACTCTCCCACCTCACGTTCTCCCTTTTCACGAGCAACGGTGGAGCGCTCAATCTTCCCGCTCCGACCGCACAGACGACCGGGGCGGTCATGACGGCGGATCTCCAGTCACTCTTCGCCGGGGTGACCAGCACCGGCTGGTCTTGGGTTAACACGAATCCACAGATGGCGTCGTTGAATGTCGGCGGCAACGCCGCCGGGTCGTTCAATGAACTGACGAACGCCTTCAACGTGTCCTGGACCAAGTCCTTTACGGGATACAACATTCCGTTCTTGCAGTCCGGCACGTTTTCCCTCCAAGGGTCTGCCCAGCTTGCGGCGGTGCCGCTTCCTGGCGCGCTGCTGCTCTTCGGCAGCGGCCTGATGGGACTTCTGGGATTCCGCAAGACCCAGTCAGTCCTCTAGTCTCCTGGGCCACGATCGGCCCGCTTGTCCCGGCCCCCGTCGCAGTGATCCTGTGGCGGGGGCCGGTGTCTTTTTCTGCCTCTCGACCCTCTGCCTCTCCTCTCGCGATACAGTAAGCCTGAGCGGTAGACTGTTCCTGCGCGCGGCCTCTCTCGTGAGGGACGCGGTCATTGGTGCGAAGGCGATCAGTGGGAAGGTTCGTTGGAACGCTTCGTGCTTGATATTGACCGGACGGCTGGGTGGACGACGGCAGTGATAGCCGTCCCCACTGAGCATAATTGCTCAGCGAGCTTGTTGACAATCAGTCATGCTCCCTCATAAGGGTGGGGCTCTTCGCTCGCCCCCTAAATCTTGATCCAAAATTAATCGAACCAGGATCGAAAGTTTACACGGATGTTATCCATGGCTCCCAGAATGGGTTTGCCGGGATGCTCCTCACAGCGGCTTGTTACGAAATGCAACGTAGAACGGATTCATCGAAGCGCATCGGTTCATCTTCACATTCACACCGGGGCGAACTCATAGAGTTCGTCTCACAACCAAAGGAGTTCGCGATGAAAGGTGTACTCGCATTGACGGTGGCGGTGGTAGCAACGGCGGCGCTGTCGCTCGTGGGGCTGGAGGGCCGCGCCCACGCGGTCTCGATCGGCCAATTGGAATTCACCTCGGGCGCGGTGAATTGGAGCGGCGAACATGGCCGCACGCTCGACCGGTTGTTCGACCGTGACGGGGTCATCAAGATGGGATCGTTTCAGTCGATGACGGAGATCGTGGATCCGATCACGAAGCAATGCACCACCTACTCACTCTTCACCAGCGGGATGACCGGCGCTCCGGCGCCCTCCGCCACGATCAACGGGTCGTCGCTGAGCGTCGATCTCTCCTCGTTGTTCTTCGGCTGGAGCCGCGGGAGCGAGGTGCGCGCCTGGAATATCGGCGGTCTTGCCAAGGGATTGTTCAACCCGGAGACCTCGGAATTCAGCCTGTCCTGGAATCATCTCTTTGAGCGCGGCGCGTTCAAGGGTGAGCAGGACTGGTCGCGCAAGGGAGGACAGGACCGGACCGCCACGTTCTTCTTGCAGGGCAAGGCCGTCGGCCTGACCCCGGCGCCCGTGCCGGTTCCTGCCGCGTTTCTGTTGTTTGCCAGCGGGGCGATGGGCGTCGGAGGCCTGGCCTGGAAGAAGCGCCGTGAGCTGGCGGCCTAGCAGGATGCTGAAAAAGTCCGCCAGCGGCGTTCAGTGCACCGTGAAACGTGAGGCGTGAAACGTGAAGCGAGCAGAAAAGTGAAGCTGTTCACTATCGGGAGGAGCGTAAAGCGCTCCTCCCGGCCCGTTCAGGACGTGGGTTCCGGATACGTCGATCCGAGCAGGTTATTAGCAGGCTGTTGATAATCTCGATAACGGCTCCGGTGAGGAAGTCTGGGCTAAGATCACGGATAGGATCCGTATGGCCCGCAGGCTGTTCAGAAAGGCCGTCCGCTTTGTCCGTTGTTCGTGAAGCGTCGTTCGTCTCTCGTTATAGGATCGGCGAGGGCACGTTCGCGAGATACGCTTCACGAGGAACGCTTCACGGATGATGAGAACGCCGTTGGCGGACATTGTCAACAGCCTGTTAGGGGTTGCTGGCGACGGGAGAAGAGGGCTTGAAGCAGAATTGCCGATCGGTCGGACCTCCTGCCGCAGACCACAGAGAGACCGCGCGCCCTACTTCAGCCCTGATTCTGACGCAGGCCCACTCAGCGTCGATGGCGCGATAGTAGCGGAACTCGTTGGTACCAGGCGGAAGGACTGCCAGCGTCGTCCAGCGATAATCGAGCGCCCCGCTGACTTCAATCCGATAGGCCGGGCCGGTCGTGGCACCGGGGCGTCCCCACGAGAGAGTAAAGCCGCGAGGGGATGCGGCCAAGCGGACCGATTCCGGCTCATACAGGATCGTCGGCGCGAGAATCGGCTGGGCAATCGTCGGAAGTTCCGCCGGGCGCGTGCAGAATTGGCGATCGGTTGGTCCACCGGCCTGCGCCCAGGGAGAGACGAGCGCGCCTCGTTCCGCCCGGACTCTGTAGCAGACCCACTCGGCGCCGGCGAGCTGAAAATAGGAGAACATGGGGACTCCCGGAGGCTGCACGACGGCAGTGGTCCAGGCGGGAACCAGCGAGCTGGATATTTCAACCCGATGCGAGACGGACGGCACATTAGCATCGTTCCAGACGAGGATCGCTCCCAGTGTCGTGTTCACGAGGCGGGCCGAGGACGGTTCATGAATTTCTGCCGGCAGTACCGGGTCCGGCCATCCGACGATTTCAAAGGGGACGGCCTGCGCCGCCGCGCTTTCGTTCCCGCTGTGATCGTAGGCCGTGACCGTGCCGAACCACTGGCCGTTTTCGGCTGCGTCGCCTTCCGAACAGCGAAAGGCGGTGCGCAGACCCACGTCTCTCATCCGGTTGAGCTGGTTGAGACTTCGTCCCATATAGACCCGATAGCCGGCCAGATCGGATTCGGTATTCGGATTCCAGGACAACGCACAGTCTCGGTAGGCGACCGGGCCGGCTGCATCGGCTTGGTCAACGAAGCTTGCGCAGGACGCGAGCAGGGCGCAGACCGTCAGAATATATCGCAGAGTCAAGAAGGGTCCGGTGTTCATGTGTTTCGTCTCCGTACAGCCGGTAGTCAACGTGGGTGTCGTCGGTTACAGCCGGCAGCGAGTCTCTGTAAACAAATCGTTACAAAATCCATGTGGGCCGCATCTGCCCAAGGAATTCGCCGTCTAGTTCCATGCAGAAAGCCACTGAGGGGCTAGAGGCAGGTCTCGTACCAGCTCAAGGCCGGCTGGCTTCCCGGATCGAGCGGAAAGTTCGCCTATCTGCAACTAGGCCTTAACGATTATCTGAGGCGTATCTCAGCGAGAAATTGGTAGGAGGGGTGTTGGTCGACAGTCTTACCACCCAATATAGATTGTGCGAGGGACTTTTCCTCTCTCCTACAACTTCGGAGGAATGTAACGGTCTGCTGACCATTACGAGAGTGTTCCGTAATACTACGTCGGTATCCTCTTAAATGGCTGTATCATCTTCTATCAAGGAGGCAGGCATGAGATGCATTCTCTCTGTAGGTTTCTTCCTCATGGGGCTTTTATTCCTGAATTTGCCGGTGATGGCTCAGTGCACATCGAATTGTACTTTTATGGGAACTACGAGATTCGACGATATCATTACTAAGGGGCCATGGATCGATGTTAGAGCCTTTGGGGCTGTAGGAGATGGGGTTATCGATGACACTTCGGCAATTCAGGCCGCGATCGATCATGGCGAGACGGTTCACGGGATTGTCTATTTCCCGCCTGGTTCCTACAAAATTACGAGCCGTCTGATTGTCAAAAGGAATGTTGACTTAGTGGGAACAGGAGTCGGGTTTGCGTCGGTGCTTCTTCCTTATGGCACCGATGCAGTCACGATATTTGGGTCTGACATGCCTGGGGGGTCTGGGTTTCGGAATGTGATAAAAGGGCTTCTCATCAACATGACCAACGCTGGGGGATCTAGAGCCATTGCTATCGACTCAGCCTACACAATAAAGATTCAGGATCTCATGGTGTATAACGCAGGAAGCGGAGGCGGTATTTCGATCGCAAATGCGGGACATATTACAGTTGAGGATGTAAGCGTCTATGGTTTGCCAACATTCTCTGGAACAGGAGTTCTCGTTACGGAAGCAGAAGTAAATTTCTACAATCCTGACATCGAATCTTTCTTTCACGGTTTGCGGATAAACGGTGCTGGGGTAGGAACAAAAAGCGTGCATGTGCACGGAGGTCATTTCGAAAGAAACGCGGCGTACGGAATTCGTCTTGAAGCAGGGGCGAGCTACAACACATTTACTGGTGTGCAAATTGATGGTCCGGCATCGGGTTACCCAATAGGATTTTGGGAATCATCCCACCATAATACCTTCATTGGGAGCCGTCTGAGAGCTCAAGGATCAACCAGTGCCTACCAGGATACGGCTACGGACCGCAAGAATGTGCTGTTTAATTCACAAGCACAGGGTGCCGTTACCTCTGGTATACAAGTCCAATATCCGTGACTTCTTGTGAGGAAACCATGGTCAGATCGAAAGCCCCCGCTCTCTTTGAGAGAGCGGGCCCTCGTTCTTTCAAGACTCGCGCGAATCACTGTTATTGTCATGGCATACGCGCAAGCCATGGGCGTACACTATCGACTCAATGGAGATGGTAACCCGGTCAGATTCTTCCGGCAACGTGGTCTTGCACTTTCAGGTCCCATGGGGCCTACCACACGCATAGACCAGCGGGGCGAACCGGGCTCACTCCGTATTGCTGATGCTTATATCACTGTCACACCAGCAGAAATCCCTCCGTTGACAAAGGCCTTTAATACGTAATTAGTTGCTGATCCACCGCTATCAAAAATGGCGATCGTTGGTGCGGGAGAGGCTTGTGTCGAATACGTTCCCCCAAGGATGACAGTCTTGACGGTGCCATTAATAAGCGCAATCGCGTTAGGTGAAGTTCCATTCGGAGTGTTGAGGACCGCGCCCTGGATCGTACACCCTTGGCAAGCGTCCAGCACAAGCCCGCGACTACTGTTACGTTCCATATATAGGCCAAAAAAACCATACGTGAATCCACCCGTACAATGTATCCCATCTTGAAAGGCCTCAACATCTACGTCGAAGAAGTTGACACTACTTGAACCTGATATGCTGATGCCTGTACCGGTAGCGGCGTCCAGCCCCGTAACCGTTGTGTGCCAGATGGTACAGTTTGTTGCTGTACTGGCCATGACGATACCGCCAGCACCGCAATTCCAAAACATGCAGTCTTCAATCTTGATCATATAGCCCGTATTGATATTTACAGCCACGTTACTAGAAGCATTAACCATATCGACCTGGATGCCACGTATGATGTTGCGAAGAGCGAATCCACCTGCCCAGTCAGATCCCCACATCGTAATGGCGTCACAGCTTGTGGGAATAATAACAGAGCCTTCTAAACCTTGGCCAATTAATGAGACTCCAGGAGGCACTTTGAGGCGGGATGAAATCACATAATTGCCGGCTGGGAGAAATACTATTGAGGAGGCACCATTCGTATGTCCATTTGCTGCTATATCCAATGCAGCTTGAATTGCGCCTTGGTCGTCTGCAATACCGTCTGCCTTCGCACCCCACCATTGCGGATATAACTTTGCACTACAACGTGGCCCTAACCTAAGTACACCCGTCCCAGGGATTGTGAAGATAGTGGTGAGCGGGGCTTTGATTGAACCGTTGATCGTGAGAGTCACTCCGTTGGGAATCACGAGCGACCCGCTGCCCGTAAACTCAAGAGTGAGAGTAGATGGAACTGTGGTGTTCATCGCCACCGAAAGGGCAGTGCTAATTGTAAGAGTAGTTGCGGTTGAGCCAAGTGTTGCCACCGCATCATCAAGAGTCGCATAGTTTAAGGCTGCTATCGCATTGCTCATACAACCTCCTAAGTACAATTCTGTTAACCACAAAGTGGAACTATTCGCCTCATTGTTTCGTAGGAAACCTAGCACGGAGGTGTTACGTAATGATCAAGAGATAGCGCTGACGTTTCCACGGAAAATGAGGGCAAGCCAAAGCTAGAGTAGCCTGTCGTGACGTTGGTGCCGTTACCTCTGGTATTCAAGTCCAATATCATCGGTGACTTCTTGAGCCAGCATGCTCGGAGGACCACCTGGGATCGAAGGTCACCGTCTTCTCGACGCATGCGGGGACTATTAGCTAATGGTGTGGGGAGGATGGCACCTCTACCATGGGGGTGCCATCGCTCCTATCGCTAGTATGCTGATGTGCCTCAGCTTGTCTGGTTACCCCGCCAGCCGCAAAGTTCGCTCATCTGCAACCAGGCCTTAACGAATCCGTAACAGCGGGAGCGTAGGATTTATCATCATTTACCTTCGATCGGTTCCGGTGAAGGAAGACGTTCCATGCTCGTCGCATTTGTTCTCTTGATTGTGGCTCTATTGGCAAAGGATGCGACGCCGCTGGGAGACCGGTTCGTTCTCCGGGCCTTGTCGGAAGGGACGGCGTTAGCCGTCGGCGGAGGATGGCTCGCTTTATCCGGGGGACGCATCTTCAATCGGTGGCACATGGTGCTCGGTCTCTATTTCGCTGCCCTGGTATTTGCAATCCCCCAAGCCATGAGCCCGTTGTTTGTCTCCTTGCAAATTCTAGCGCTGGCGGCGATTCTCCTGTTCGCGCTGGCCTTTCTAGATGCGGCAAAAGTCGATCCTCGACAACCCCTCTTTGTGGCCCGGACGATGCTCATCGCCCTGACCGTGGTGTGCTTGGTCAGTCTCCTGCTGCGGGTCTGGCTCCCGGCTCTGACGTTTGAACAGACGTTCGAGGGGCTTCGATTCCGGGGGCTTTTCAGTAAACCCGCGATGATGGGCGCAGCTTCCGGCCTCCTGTTCGGACTCTGCCTGTTTGTCCGGTGGCATTGGACCATACGAGGTATCGGTATCGCCGCCAGTCTCCCCTGTCTCTTTCTGACCGGTTCACGAACGTTCTGGGTTGCAGCCATTGTCAGCATGGGCGCGGCGGGGATTCGGTATGTGCGTTGGCGCCGGACGTTCGTGCCGATGGTCGCCGCGCTGATTGTGACGGTGCTCTGTCTGGGAATCGTGATCGGCACACGAATGACTCCGGCGCAAGGGGCAAAGATTTTCAGACAGGACTCGATTGAAAATCTGTCCGGACGGACGGCGATGTGGGCGCAGGCGCTTCAACGGTACTGGGAGCATCCCTGGTTGGGCTACGGGTTCACGGCCGGCGGGGTGGTGCTCAATGAAAGCGGTTGGAGGGGGGCAGGGGGCGCATCGTCCAACTCGCCGTCGCAGGGAGCGATTACCCTCCACAACGGTTATGTGCAAGCGCTCTTGGATTCGGGGGGGATCGGCGCGGCGTTGTATGTGGCTGTGATCCTCTCCGCGCTGTGGTGTTTTCTCCGGTACGACCGCGCCAAACAATATGCCGCTGAGTTCTATTGCCTCCTCTTTCTGGCGATCGCCAACCTTGGCGAGACAGTGATCTTTGGCGCAGCGGTGCTGCACGGGGTGTGGTTTTGGTATGTCACGGTCCTGGCGCTCACGCTTCCTTCCCTGGCACCGCAAATCTCTTCGCCCGAACGAGCAGGCCCTATCAGCAGAGAGGCCGCACCGGAAGTGGAAGCAGAGTGGGTGTCCGCGCCCGGGACACCGGAGCCCAGGCGCTTTCCGCTGGTACAGTCGAGGGAGGCCTGCCTGTGAGCAGGTTGGCGATCATGCTATGGCTTGCGGTCATGATGGCTGCGGGTCCTTCGACTGCGAATGCCCAACCGCCGCAGGGAGTCGCGGGAGGGCCGATGGCCGGCAAGCGCGCGATTCTGGATGAAACGTTTCAATTCTGGACGACCCGCGAGGCTGCCGATCGTACCCTGAGTCGCATCAAAGAGGCCGGATTCAATGTGTATATTCCGGTCGTGTGGTATGGCGCAGGCACGACGTGGCCCTCCCGGCTGGCGCCATGGGATCCCGCGCTGACAGCCCAGGCGGCAGCGGGGTTCGATCCGCTTCGCTATGTGATCGAGAAGGCGCATGCGCTGGGGATTGAAGTGCATCCCTGGTTCACGGTCGCACTGCGCCGGTCCGATCTGCGCCCTGAATTTGCGCTGCAGGGGGTGCTGGAGGGCGGCAAACTCGGCATTTTCGACATTCACAATTCCCGGTTCCGCACGTGGATCACAGACCTGATCGTCGAGGTCGTGAGCAACTACGATGTCGACGGTGTCAACCTCGATTACATCCGTGCCATGGGGATGTGTAATACGACCGCGTGCTGGGCCGAGTATCACGCCCGCTATCAGCGGGACCTCGAGAAAGATGCGTTGTTGTTTCGTGTGGCCCCTCGAATGGTTCCCTCGCTGATCGAGTATCAAGAATCGGCCGTCACCGGCCTGGTCCGGAAGATTGCCGAGGCGGTCCGGGCCGTCAATCCTCGTGTGGTCATCAGCGCCGACGCCTATCCGGACTTGACGGATTATCTCAACGGGCAGAACAGTGTGGAGTGGGTGAATCGCGGGTATATCGACGTGCTTTTCCGCATGGACTATGACAAGTCCATCAACGTTGCCGGCACAGAGGCGGTCCGGTCGCGCCTCAAAAATCCCGACCGGCTGACGATTATCGCCGGCAACTATGACCTCGTTCGAGAAGGCGCGTTGCCGCGGTCGGGACGATGGCTCGTTGACACGTTGGACGGAATCACGTCCCGCTGGCCTCAATCCGGTATGGCCTTATATCTCTACAATCAACTGTCCGATGAACAGGTGGAGGCCTTGAAGTTTTTCGACCGGCGCAGGCCGGCCAGCGATCTAACCGCGCCGAGGGATGTCCAAGTCCGCTGAGGCCATGGCGAAGGGGAGTCGGGATGCTGACGATGCTGCACATTGTCGAGTTGCTAGCGCCGTACGGCGGTGTGCCTGTCAAGTTGTTCCGTCTCGCGGAAGCGATCGATCCGGAGCGGGGACGGCTGGTTTTCACCGTGTTTCAGCCGGGCTCGCTTGACGGCGCCATCAGCCGCCTGGGCTCAAGCGTTCGACAGGTCGGCTCGGTTTCGCCGGTGCGCATTGTTCGAGCGCTCGATCGGGCGATCGAGGAAGAGCGGCCGGATGTGGTGTGTTCGCATCACACGCGTGGATTGATCACGGGCTTTCTTGCAGCCAAGCGGCACGGCCTTCCTCTCATCCATCATGAACATAGCAGCGCGCACTATCGTCAGGGCCTCGGACGGCTTGCGGCCCGGGCTATCATGCCCCGGGTCGACCGGGTCATTTGCAATTCCCTCTATACATTGCGTTCGATTCAGGCCGCCTATTCCGGCATTGCCGGCCGGCTCTGCCATCTCCATGACCCTGTGGTGGAACGCCGGGCGACCACGCCTGCGCAGGCGGTTCGGGAGGAACTTGGGCTGAGTGCGACCGATCCGGTCATCGGGCATATCGGTGGGCTGATTCCGGAGCGCGATCAGGCGACGTTGATTCGGGCGGTCGATCGGTTGAGGCGGTTCTATCCCCGCGTCAAGCTGGTGCTGGTCGGCGACGGTCCGGAGCGCGCACGTCTCGAGGCGCTTGTGCGCATGCTACAGATGGACGCGCTGGTGCGATTCACCGGATATCGGGATCCCGGAGATCTGCTTGGTGTGATGGATCTCTATGTCAATCCCTGTGTCGATGAAGGATTCGGCATCGCGGTCGTTGAGGCGATGCTCGCGGGGCTTCCTGTCGTGATTGCCGGTGCAGGCTCCCATCCCGAGTTGATCATCGACGGAGAGTGCGGATTCTTATATGAGCCGGGCAATCCGGAGGACCTCGCAGCCAGGCTTCAATGGCTGATCGACCACCCGGTCGATGCGAGGGGTATGGGCGCGCGCGCGCGGCTGCATGCGCAACAGCAGTTTTCCCCTGGTCGATTCATGACCGGCTATTTCAATGCGATGCAACCGGTTGTCGGTTGTTTCGATCCGGTACTCCAATGAATGTTCCTGCGCTCCAGCAAAAGCTGCTTCATGGATCGATGGCAGGGCTAGTGCGGGTCGCCTTGGCGATCCCGGTTTATCTGGTGCTCACGCCGGCGGTTCTTCACGCGTTGGGTCCGGAGCAGTTCGGCATCTGGTCGTTCAGCACGCTCGTCATCAGTTTGATGAACGTCACGGACTTCGGCCTCAAGGATAGCCTGGTCTACCACGTTGCGAAGCATAGTGAGGAGCCGGACGAAGCCCGGCAGTGCTTCTCCGTCACGCTCTGGAGCTATATCGCCGTTGCGCTGTTGCTGGTGATCGGCACAGCGGCGTGGGGAGCGAAGGCGTTTCCCGTTTTGCTCAACGTCCCGGCGTCACTGCGGGAGGCTGCCATATTTGTCTTGTGGGTGACGATCGCCGGGTTGGTCTGGCGCCTTCTTGCGTTGCCGTATCAGGCGGTTGTCGAAGGGTATCAGGAACTCTTCCGGTCTCAACTGATCTTTCTGGCCTGGTTGGGCGTGCATTTCGCCACGACGCTGATCGCGCTCGCCGTCGATCCGACGGTGTATGGGCTCGGATGGGCAGGCCTCTGCGGGAATATGTTTATTTTCGGAGCGTTCTTCTGGACGGTACGGAGGCGGTTCCCGCATATCACCCTCCGCTGGTACGGATTGTTCAACGGGTCCGTGCGTTCCATGGTTGGATTCGGTCTGGGGATACAGATCGCTTCAATCTGTATCGCGATGCGAGAACCGGTTTACAAAGTCCTGATTGCGCGATCCTCGGATCTGGCATCGGTGGCGAGCTTCGAAATCGCCTACAAGCTCTGTACGCAACTTATGTCGGTCATGACGACTCCGCTCCTCGGTCTCTTCGGCGCTGCGGCCTTGTTGGCGGGACGGCAGCAGGATCTTACCACCCTGTTACGTCCGCTGATCGGCTGGACCCTTGGGGCCCTGTTGCCCGGCGCGATCGGCGTCGCGGTATTCGCCGAGCCGCTGATGCAGCGCTGGTTAGGACGGGACGATCTTGCCGTCGGCCTTGTCCTTCCGGTGATGTGCGCCGGGTTCGCCCTGTATTACTCCACTGAGGCCCTCTATAAGACAATCGAAGGATCCGGGCGGTCCTGGTACAGCGCCGTCATCCAGTGCGCAGTACTGACACTCCAGGTAGTCACCTTCTGGCTATTCTCCTCTCACGGCCTCGCCCTCGCCGCCTGGTCTCTCACCGTGGGATTTGTAATGTTTTCAATTTCGAATGTCATCGTCTTTCGGATCACATGTGCACGCATCCGACTCTTTACGAGGATACAGTGGATCCTGCTGATTTTGCCGTCGGGTATCTATGCCGCGTGCAAGTGGGTGTTTCCTGATTTCTCTGAACCGGTTCTTTTCGGAGGGTATCTGCTGATCCATTTTGGGGTTCTGGCAGCCTCTGGAGTTGTCGATCTCGATTTGTTCCGGACTTGCCTGATGCGGAGGCAGTCGGAATCCGGATCGTCGGCATTGTTGTCGAATGGCGGAGTGAAATGACGCCGGAGATAGCCGGAAGTCAATTGTGACAGGCCAAGCTCTTAGAGGGAGAATTGGTCGGATCGCGGGAAACGGAGGTCGTGATGGGAACTAGCTCATCTGGTACGCCAGTCAAGGATTCGACGGTCTGCGGCAGAGACTATTACGAGTCCTTATATCAGAAGCGGGTTGTCGCGGAGGCGGAGTGGTTGAGAAGAGGCGCGATTGAAAAGGCCAACTCTATCGAACAACTCTTGAATCATCACGCCATACGCCCCACGACACTCATGGAGCTGGGGTGCGGGACAGGAGCCGTCATTCGAGAATGTCAGACCCGGGGGCTGGCGCAGCGATATATCGCGGCGGATTATTCAATTGAGGCGCTCCAATACCTTAAGGGGTCCACCACGAATATCGAGACCATATGCACGGACATCACGATCCCTGGAACGCTCCCTCGACAGGTTGACGTCGTCATTGTAAGTCATGTCCTGGAACATCTGGAAGCGCCGGCCGTTTTCCTTCAATCCTTGCGGCATCTTGAGTTTTCTTATCTGATTGCGGAAGTCCCATTGGAAGATCTGTTTGCAGGCAGGCTCAAGTCATGGATCTGGGATCGTACTCGGAATATAAGCGGACACGTCCAATTCTTTACCGCGCCGTCCTTCAGACGCTTGCTCTCCTGCAACGGCTTCAGCGTGATTGCCGAACGGACGTACGTGCCGATCCTTGATCGAGACACCATCAGGTTTGTGTCTGAGAAAAATTCCGCCAATAGGCTCCAGCGCATGAGGATGACGATCACAAATTACTACCTGCCAAGCCTGCTCAAGTCTCTTTGGGCCAAATTCTATTATGCGCATCATGCCGTTCTATGCCACAAGAGCAAATGAGTGCTGCTGATGACTAACGAGTGACGAACAGAGGGACGATATGAAGCTTGCAATCGTCACGAACATACTGACGCCCTATCGTATCCCGCTGTTTGCGGCGATGGCCGGGCAGGTGGAGAGTTTGACTGTCCTGCTGATGGCCGAGCGGGAGGAAAATCGTCAATGGGAGCTGGGATCGATCCCGTTCGCGGTGCAGGTGTTGCCAGGGTTTCACATTCGCCCGCGCCAGGCCGATGTCTCGATTCATCTGAATTACGGGGTGATACGGGCGCTACGGCGGCTGAATCCGGACGTGGTGTTGAGCGGAGGATTCGCCGCGGCGAATGTGGCCGCGTTCGTCTACTGCCGGCTGTTTCGAAAGAAGTATGTGGCCTGGACGCATCTGACTCTGCAGGACGGCGCCGAATCGTCTCGTATCCGGCGCTGGATCAGGCATCTCGTGATCGGATCGGCCCACGGCTCGATTGCGGAATCTTCCGTGGCGCGCGACGCGTTTGTGCACTATGGGGCTCCGCCGCGCCGGGTCTTGCGGGCCGTCATGCCGCTTGATGTGTCGAGGATTCATGAACGAACCGACGCCGTCCGGCGGAGTCCCGGCTATCAGGTTCTCCGTAGTCGCTACCCCGGTGTTGTTCTCCTATCCATCGGCCAGCTCATTTCCAGGAAAGGCTGTCGGGAAATGCTGGAGATCTATCACCGGGTCGCGCCGGTTCGCCCGGACGTCAGTCTGGTGATTCTCGGTGATGGGCCGGAACGGGCTTCGTTGGAACAGATGGTTAGTGAACAACGTATCCCTCATGTTTATTTCGAAGGCTACGTGCAGGCGGAAGATCTGCCGCAGTATCTCGCCTGTGCGGACCTGTTCGTGTTTCATACCTTGTACGATGCGTTCGGACTGGTGCTGAGCGAAGCCATGGCCGCAGAACTGCCCGTTGTGTCGTCCGTGCATGCTGCCGCTACGCGCGACCTGGTCAAAGAGGGAGTGACGGGATTTTCTATCGATCCCCATGACGCGGGAGCGTCGTCTGCGACAATTCTGAAACTTCTTAGGCTGTCTCAAGAAGACCGGCGTAGCATGGGGCGGGCCGGATACGAACATGTGCGGGCGTTCGACGCTGGGCCTTCTGCCGCCCGTATGGTGAAGTTCATGCGAAGCGTCACGGAGCAATCCGATCGGTTCCCATTGGTAGAAGGCCGGGAGGGAAATCTGTGATTGAACCAGGGGCGACATGTCTGACAAGCCGAAGCTGCTGATCATCGGTCCGACACCGCCGCCTTATCACGGTGTGGCGGTGGCGATTCGGACTTTGCTCGATTCGAAATTGACGGAGTCGTTCGATGTGAGCCATCTGGACCTGGCCGACCGGCGGGGTATCGGGCATGTCAACAATCCGGATTGGCACGACGTCGTGCTCTTTGTTCGCCAATGGTTTCGTCTCTGGCGTCTGCTGCTGGCCCGCCGTCCGCAGGTCGTCTACCTTGTGCTCTCGCAAACCACGCTGGGTTTTATCCGGGATAGTCTGCTCATCTGGCCCGCGGTGCTGACGGGAGCCAAGATCGTGGCGCATCTGCATGGCGGGGCGTTGCGCGATTGGTACGAGTCCAGTTGGGCTCCGATCCGCTTCTATGCCCGCGCGGTGTTGGGAACGGTGTCCAGAATGATCGTGCTGGGGGAGTCGTTTCGCGGACTCTTTGCCGGACTCATCCCGGACGAGCGGATTGCGGTCGTGCCGAACGGTGTCGAGTTGTCCCGGGACGAACCGAGGCGGGATCCTCCGAACGGCACCAGGCCCTGGCGCATCCTGCATCTCAACACGTTGAACCGGATGAAAGGCACGCTGGTGCTCTTGGCGGCGATCCCAACGGTGCTCAGGCATCGTCGCGACGTGGCCTTCGTGTTCGCCGGGAGCTGGTCGCATGAGCTCCATCGGCAGACGGCGGAATGGTACATCGGTCAACACCGGTTGGAGCCCTATATCACGTTTGTCGGAGAGGTAACCGGGCTGACGAAAGACGCGGTGCTGCAGTCGTCCGATATCTTTGTTTTTCCGGGAATCCAGCAGGAGGGCCAGCCGATGGTCGTGCTTGAAGCGATGGCCGCTGGCCTGCCGATTGTTTATACGAATCAAGGCTGTCTCAGGGAAACGGTCGTCAACGGGGAGTGCGGCGTCGAAGCCTATACGAACGACCCCTATGACCTGGCCCTGCGCATGTGCGCGTTGCTGGACCACGAGGAGGACCAGCGGCAGTTCGGGCAGAATGCCCGCCGTCGTTGCGAGTTGCACTTCAGCAAGGATCGCCATATCGAACGAATGATCCAAACCTTTCAAGAGGTTCTGGCCGACGCCTCGCCGGACCGCCATCCGTCCCTCAGCGCTTCCCGGCCCCGTTAGCCGGTTGCTCCACCGCTTGTTTTCCTCCAACGCGGGACTGCCGGTCTGGTGAGGTTGTACAGTCCTCTCCATCCCTGATCCGTCGATGAATAATTTAACGTTTTGTTAACGGAGTCTTGAGCCCTCTGTGGCATCAGATCTTGTAGAGATCGCTACACTCCCCCCGCTGCCAAAGCGCGATCATAAGTGCGAGGCATGGGGAGGCCAGGTTGGACCCGGGAGGCGTCATGAAGAAGGCATTGATTACGGGGATTACAGGGCAGGATGGATCGTATCTTGCGGAATTCCTGCTGGCGAAGGGCTATGAGGTATACGGGATCATTCGCCGATCCAGTTCTTTCAACACCGCTCGCATCGATCAGATTTATGAAGATCCGCATCTCCCCGAGGCGCGGTTGCGCTTGGTATATGGAGACCTCAACGACGCGAGTTCATTAAATAAGGTGCTGCGCCGTGTCCAGCCCGATGAAATTTATAATCTGGGGGCGCAAAGCCATGTGCGCGTGAGTTTCGATATCCCGGAATACACCAGTGAGGTCACGGGTCTCGGAACCTTACGGCTATTGGAGGCGGTTCGTGAAACCGGACTCCGGCCCAGGTTTTATCAAGCCTCTTCCAGCGAGATGTTCGGAAAAGTTCAGGAAATCCCCCAGCGCGAAACCACGCCCTTCTATCCCAGGAGCCCCTATGGCGTGGCCAAGCTCTATGCGCATTGGATGACCGTGAACTACCGCGAGGCGTACGGGATGTTTGCCTGCAACGGCATCCTGTTCAATCACGAGTCGCCGCGCCGCGGGGAAACATTCGTCAGCCGGAAAATCACCAAGTCGGCCGCGCGCATCAAGCTCGGCCTGCAACACGAACTGTTTCTGGGCAACCTCGACGCGAAGCGCGATTGGGGATTCGCCGGTGACTACGTAGAGGCCATGTGGATGATGCTGCAGGCCGATCGCCCCGATGATTATGTCGTCGCGACCGGAGAAACCCATTCCGTGCGGGAGTTGCTGGATGTGGCCTTCGGTGTCCTCGATTTGGATTGGACGCAGTACGTGAAGATCGACCCTCGCTATTACCGTCCGACCGAAGTGGATCTGCTGATCGGCGATGCGAGCAAGGCAGCCCGCGATTTGGGGTGGCGGCCTACGATGTCTTTCCATGACCTGGTCCGGACGATGGTGCGGGCCGACATGGACGCGGAACAGCAGCGCCTCACCGGTGTCCAGGCAAAGGCGGAATTATGCACTTCTGGAGAGATCAAAGGGTTGTGGTAACGGGCGGCGCCGGCTTTCTGGGCTCTTACGTTGTGGAGAAGCTGAGAGAGCGCGGATGTGGAGCGATCGTGGTGCCGAGGAGCCGGGACTATGACCTGGTTACCATGGATGCCGTCGAACGGCTGTATGATGACGCCCGCCCTGATCTGGTCCTTCATTTAGCGGCTCGTGTCGGGGGGATCGGCGCCAATCAGGCCTGCGCCGGTCAATTTTTCTACGACAATCTGATGATGGGCGCGCAATTGATGGAAGTCGGGCGGCGCCGCGGCCTCAAGAAATTCGTGGCGCTCGGCACGATCTGCGCGTACCCGAAGCATGCGCCCATTCCCTTTCAAGAAGCGGCGCTCTGGGACGGTTATCCGGAGGAGACCAATGCTCCTTATGGGCTCGCAAAGAAGATGCTCCTGGTTCAAGCGCAAGCCTATCGTACCCAGTACGGGTTCAATGCGATGGTGCTGTTTCCTGTGAATCTGTACGGCCCCAGGGACAATTTCCATCTCGAAACGTCTCACGTCATTCCTGCGCTCATCCGCAAGTGCACCGAAGCGAAAGAGCAGGATGCGGCTGCCGTGACGATCTGGGGAGACGGGACGCCCACTCGTGAATTCCTGTACGTCGAGGATGCGGCGGAGGGCATCCTGGCGGCGGCGGAACATTATGATCGAAGCGAACCGGTCAATCTGGGGAGCGGGCTGGAAATCTCGATCCGGGATCTGGCTATGCTGGTTGCTCAGAAAGTCGGCTATTCCGGGGAGTTTGTCTGGGATACGCGCAAGCCCAACGGGCAGCCCCGCCGGTGCGTCGACGTCTCCAAAGCCGCAGAGTTGTTCCACTTCCTGGCGCAACAGTCCCTGCCGGAAGGCATTGAAAAAACGGTGTCCTGGTTTCAGGCCCACCGGGAATCGCTTCGGGAAGTCGTCTACTGACCCGGTCTTGTCCGGCCAGTCTGGTACCCCCCTGCCGGATTCAGTTCTCTCAACTGCAACTCCCGAGCTCCCCACAGTTTAACGATTCGTTAACACAAACTTGAGCTTGGCGTGGCCTGCCGATCGGGCGGACTCGCTAGACTTGGCCTCCCATGGATCCGGCGTCGTGCGTATCACAAGGAGGTCTGCGATGGCTTCAGCGACGATTGAGCAAGAGCAAGCGAGTCGGTTCTGCCAGGTGCCGATTCTCGGGCTTCCCGTCCATATGATTCAAATTCCAGACGTCGTGTCGGTGATGACGCATTGGGTCACGCACGAGCGCTTCCGTCCTCATTGGGTCGTGGTGGCCGATATGCACGCAGTCGTTGAGGCGCACAACCGGGCCGATTTCCGGCGCATGGTCCGGCAGGCGGACCTGACCGTTCCTGACGGTATCTCCCTGGTGAAAGTGGCGCAATGGAAGGGCGGCGCAGTGCGGTCCCGCGTCGCCGGCACCGATCTGATGAAAGCCTTTTTTTTCGGCACCCAGGGCTTGGGATTCCGGCATTACTTTTACGGCGATACCGATCTGACCCTTGAGCGTCTTGCGGGCAATCTGACGCGGCAGTATCCCGGGTTGACCGTTGCCGGAGCCTACTCGCCGCCGTTTCGCCCGTTGACGGAAGAAGAAGACGAGGCCGCGATCCGGCGGATCAACGAGGCGAAGCCGGACGTGTTGTGGGTGGGACTCGGGCTCCCCAAGCAAGAGCAGTGGATCTATGCCCATCGTGACCGGCTGGATGTGCCGTTGGTGCTCGGGGTCGGGGCCGCATTCAAGTTTCTAGCGGGGACGGTGCAGCGCGCGCCCGATTGGGTCGGCGACATGGGATTCGAGTGGTTGTGGCGGTTTGCCTGCGAACCGCGCCGGTTGTGGAAGCGGGTCATGATCGAAGGGACGCAATTCGTGGGACTCGTTGCATTGGAAATGGCCGGCTGGCGGGACTTTTCCTAAGGGACTGATGGGGCAAGAGTACGAAATGGAATTCTCCGGAGTGACGTCCATGCCGACTAGTGGAATGGTCTTAACCGAAGTCAGCGCTCCCGGACTTCCTCGTCGCCGGCCGATCATGCTCTGGGGGGCGGCCTTGGCTGTCGTCGTGCTGATCGGCATCGCCTATGCCGAGAGTCTGGCGTATTTGGTGACGCAGTGGATGGAGGATGACAACTTCAGCCACGGGTTCTTCGTGCCGGTCATCACGGTGGCTCTCATCTGGTTACGCCGTGAACAGGTTGTGGCGGCGGGCATGGTCCCGTCCTGGTGGGGCCTCGGTCCGGCCGTGCTCGGGCTTGCGCTCTACCTCGTCGGTGAACTCGCTACTATTTATTTTCTTCAGCATCTCTCCTTGTGGCTGGTGATCGTCGGGTTGGCTCTGGCGGTCGCAGGCCCGTGCGCGACCCGTGAGATGGCGTTTCCCCTCGGGTATCTCCTGACCATGATTCCCCCGCCGCAGATGCTGTTACAGAGTCTATCTTCTTCTCTGCAACTCATGTCGTCGACGCTGGGCGTCGGTTTTCTTCAACTGATCGGAGTGACGGCCTTCCGCGAAGGCAACGTCATCGACCTCGGCCCGATCCAGCTGCAAGTGGTCGAAGCCTGCAGCGGCTTGCGCTACCTGATTCCGTTGATCGCCCTGACCTTGTTGAGCGCGTACCTATTCCAGAGTCGCCTGTGGAAGCGGGTGGTGCTGGTCGCTTCGGCGATCCCCTTAGCGGTGCTTTTGAACGGCCTGCGGATCGGATTGATCGGAGTCCTCGTCGAGCGATTCGGCCAGAGCGCGGCCGAAGGGTTTATGCACGCGTTCGAGGGCTGGTTCCTGTTCGTCTTGAGTCTGGCGATACTCGGCGCGGAAATGTGGCTGCTGGAGCGGGTCGGCGCTGGATCTGCGCCGGGCGTCGATCGGCCTGCGGCGCGCCCGGGCGCGGTGTTGTCTCCCGGTCCCGCCGCGCTTGTCGTGAGCGGCCCGGTTTTCGCCTGCATCGGACTCCTGGCCGTGACGACGTCGATGTCTTTTCATGCCGACGGGCGCGACCACGTGCCTCCTCCGCGCCAGAACTTCGTCGATTTCCCCATGCAGGTGGCCGGATGGCAGGGTGAACCGATGGTGATGGAGCGACAATATGTCGATGTGTTGCGTTTCGACGACTACCTGTTGGCCAACTATCAAGGCCCCGGGGGCCCGATCAATGTTTATGCGGCGTACTATCGTTCCCAGGAAAAGGGGCGCGCGACGCATTCTCCGAAGACCTGTATTCCCGGCGGCGGGTGGGAAATCACGTCGCTCGATGAAGTGGTCGTGCCCGGTGACGTCCTGGCGGGGAGCGGGTTTCGAGCCAACCGGGTGATGATCCAGAAGGGCGAGCAGAAACAAGTGGTGCTCTATTGGTTCAAGCAGCGCCACCGGGTGGTGACGAGCGAGTATTTGGTCAAGTTCTTTCTGTTTGTGGATGCGCTCACGATGAAACGGACGGATGGAGCCCTTATCCGGTTGGTGGCTGCCGTGCAGTCCGGCGAGTCGGAGAAGGCGGCGGATCAGCGGGTCATGCAGATGGCGGCGGCCGTCCAGCCTCTGCTGCCGGCCTATGTGCCCGATTGATGACGGTCATGAGGAACGTCAGTGATGTCTAGTGCGCTGTTTTTTAGTTTTATCGGTTCCTTGCTGATCTGCATGGCGCTGATTCCGGCCCTGACCGCTTCGGCCTGGCGCTTTCAATTCATCGATGTGCCGCGCGAACGCCGGATGCATGCGGAGCCGACCGCCAAAGTGGGCGGGATTGCGTTTGCGGCCGGCACGATCGCGGCGGTGCTGCTCTGGGCGCCTCAGGACCGGATGATCCTCGCCAGTCTCCTGGGCGGCGTGGTGATTCTCCTGTTCGGGATGTGGGACGACCGGGTGGGGCTCGACCACCGGATGAAATTCGCCGGACAGATTCTGGCGGCGGCGATCGTCGTGGCCTATGCCGGCGTGCGAGTGACCGCGATGCCGTTCGCCGACGATCAGGCGCTCCCGCTCTGGGCCGCGGCGGCGATTACCATGATTGTCATTGTGGGGATGACGAACGCCGTGAACCTTGCCGACGGGCTGGACGGGCTGGCCGGCGGATTGTCGCTGATCAGTTTCGCCGGGATCGCCTATCTGGCCTACCAGGCCAACGACCAGATGCTGGTGTTGCTGATGGTGTCGGTGCTGGGCGGCCTCCTGGGGTTTCTCCGGTTCAATACCTATCCGGCTCGCGTGTTCATGGGCGATGCAGGCAGCCAGTTTCTCGGGCACTACCTCGCCGTGGCCGCGATCCTGTTGATCGATCCGGTCCGCGCTCCCTACAGTCCGCTGCTCGTGCTGTTTCTCTGGGGCATTCCGCTTCTCGATACCGTCGGCGTGATGGGGCAGCGCCTCTGGCAGGGACGCTCGCCCTTTGTCGGCGACCGCAATCATCTGCATCACAAACTCCTGGCAACGGGCCTGTCGCACCGGCAGGCCGTGACGGGTATCTATCTGGCCCAGGGGTTGTCGGTCCTGTGCGCCGTGCTGCTGCGCTGGCAGAGCGATGCGATTCTATTGTCTGTCTATGCGGTGTTTGCCGCGTCGGTGCTGTCCGTATTCGTCTGGTCATCCCGGCGGCCCGCGACTCTACCGCCTGCGGTCGTTCCGTCGGAGGAGCCGGCGGCGGCCGGAGTTGCGCCCGCCACGTTGCGCGCCTGGCCCCTGCGAGCGCTTACGCTGCTCGTGCCGCTGTATCTCCTTGCGTGCCTGGCGATGCCGGGGGACATCCCTGCAGAAGTCGGAGTGATCGCCGCCGGACTCGGCGCCGCGGTGCTGGGGAGTTTGGTGATCGCGCGGGGCACGGCGCTCGCCGTGCGGGCCGGTCTCTATATCGGGAGCACCTGTGCGGTGTACTACGCGCAGATGTCGGCGCGCCAGTCGCCGGCCGACTGGCTGTCGCCGCTGACGCTGGGGGTTGCCGTGCTGGCGGTACTCGTCGTCCTCACCATTCGATGGATGGGCGATGCGCGCTTCCAGACGACTCCGTTGGATTATCTGATCGTTTTCCTGGCTGTGGTGATGCCGTTTCTCTCGGATCTGACGGTCGGCGCCGTTCATCTGAGTGTGATGACGGCGACGCTGATCGTGTTGTTTTTTGCGTTTGAGCTCCTGCTCCAGATGCACCAGGCCATGGTGGTCAGACTTGGATGGCTGACGGCCGGGATGCTGGCCGGTCTGGCCGTTCGGGTGTGGTGGGCGTGATGAGGATATGAGGAGGGATCGGTCATGAATCGACATTTGATAGGCGTCGTGGCGGCGATTGTGGCGGTCAGTCTGGTGGCCTGCGGGGGTCCGGAAGAACGCAAGGCTAAATACCGGCTGCGCGCGCAGGAATATTTTCAAGAGGGGAATTATCCTAAAGCCCGGGTGGCCCTCCGCAATGTCCTCAAGATCGACCCGAAAGATGCGGAGGCTTATTTCCTCTACGCGCAGGTGGAGGAAAAGGAAAAGAACTGGCGCAATGCGGTGACGGGATACCAGCAGGTGGTGGAGTTGAATCCCGCGCATGATCGCGCCTGGATCAAGCTGGGGAAGTATTTTCTCGAAGCGCGGGCGATCGAGCGGGTGGATCAGGCGGCGGACCGCGTGCTCGCGTTGCATCCCGACCATGTGGGAGCGCGGTCGCTCAAAATCGCCGCGCTGGCCGTGGGTGGCCGGGTCGAGGAGGCGATTGTACAGGCGGAACAGCTGCGGACGGGCGCTCCGACCGATGTCGATGCCGCCCTGTTGCTGGCCTCCTTGTATGCCTCGCGTGAGCGGACGGCGGAGGCGGTGCCGGTGATCCGGCAGGTGTTGGACGCGCACCCCGATAGCGTTGAGTTGCTTGGAGCGCTGGCGATGATCTATGTGCGTGCCGGCAATCCGGCCGAGGCGGATCGAGCGTTTCAGCGCGTGATTGCGCTGGAGCCGACGGTGCTCGACCACCGTCTCCGCCGGGCGGCGCTCTTCGACCAGCAGCAACAGTATGAGCAAGCAGAGGCGGTCATGCGCGAGGCGACGCAGCTCGATCCGGACAGCGACGTCCGTCGTCTGGCGCTCGTGGAGTATGTGGCGAAGCGGCGCGGTTCCGCCGAGGCTGAGGTGGCTTTGCTGAAGGCCCAGGAAGATCTGCCCCGTTCCGGGAAGATCCGGTTTGCGCTGGGGAGTCTGTATGAGGGGACGCAACAACCGGCAAAAGCCCAGTCGGTCTATGAAGCGATCAAAAAAGAATTCTCCGGGAAACCGGAAGGCCTGGATGCCCAAGTGAAACTGGCTGGCCTGGAATGGTCGGCGGGACGCCAGGACAAGGCCGAGCAGGCATTGGAGCAGATTCTCAAAGACAATCCCCTCTCATCGGACGCACTGCTGTTGCGCGGGAAAATCGCCTTACAGCGAGGGAACGGAAAGGCGGCGGCCCAGGATTTTCGATCCGTCTTGAAGGATGCGGCGGAAGCGGCGGAGGTCCATGTGCTCCTGGGGCGCGCGCAATTGTTGAACGGCGATCTCGCGCTGGCGCGTGAAAGTCTGGAAAAGGCCGTCGCTCTGGCGCCGGCTCTCTCCGATGCCCAGATTGTGCTGGTCGGATTGGACGTGACCGGCGGTCACCTGAAGGAAGCGCGGAAACGGCTTGAGCCATTGTTGGCCCGCGATCCCGGCAACCTCAGATTCCTGGGCCTCCTCTATCAGATCCAAATTCAGGAGAAGGATTGGGATCGTTCGCACGACACGCTGACCCGCCTCCGATCCGCCGGGGCCGACCGCGCGAAGATCGATTTGGCGGAAGGGCAGGCCGCCGCGGCGCAACAGCAATGGGATCAAGCGGAGGCGGCGTTCAACCGGGCGTTGACGCAACAGCCGCTTGCGGCCGAGCCGCTCCTCGCGCTGGTTCAGCTTGGGGTCAAGCGCGGGGCCCTGCAACAGACTCAGATCCGGCTCGAGACGATGGTTGCCGAACAGCCGAACCATCCTTACGCGGCGGGGTTTCTTGGCGAGGTGTTGCTGATGAAGGGGGAGACCGAGTCCGCTATGGGGCGGTTTGAAACGGCCACGCAGTTGAATCCGTCGTGGACGACCCCCTGGGTGCATCTCGCGCAATTCCGCTATGCCAAGCAGGACATGACCGCCGGGGATGCGGCCCTCAAGAAGGCGCTGGAAGCGAGCCCTGACAATGAACAGCTCCGGGTCATGCTGGCGACGAGTCTGGAGGGGCGGAATCTCATCGACGAGGCGATGGCGCAGTACGAGTTGGCGCTCAAGTCCAATCCGAAATCGCTCCTGGCCGCCAATAATCTTGCGGCCCTGCTGATTGATCGGAAGGGCGATGCGGTGAGTTTGCAACGGGCGCTGCTATTGAGCCGGGATTTCGAAGCCCAAACCTCGAACGCCTATCTCCTCGATACGCTCGGGTGGGTGCATCTCAAGCTGGGTCATCGGCCGGATGCGCTCAGGCTGCTCAAACAAGCGCTTGCCAAGGCGCCGAGCCATCCGGTGCTCAACTATCACCTGGGTGTGGCCTATGCCCAGTCTGGTGAGAAGACGGAGGCGCGGCAGTTTTTGAGTCAGGCGCTCCAGTCCAAGCAGTCATTCCCCTGGTTTGATGAGGCCAAATCCATGTTGGCGAAGATCGATGGATAAGATGATGCAGGTGTCATACGTCATGCGACGGTTGTCCTGGACGCTTATCGGCGGGCTGCTGCTTTGGCTCGGCGGGTGCAGCGCGTTCGAGTCTTCGAATAAGGCAGGGGCGATGTCCGCAACCGGGTCCGGTGTCGAGTATCTTCTGGGAGCGGAAGACGTGCTTTTGATCGCCGTCTGGAAGGATGAACACCTGACCAAAGAAGTCGTTGTCAGGCCCGACGGGTTCGTCTCATTTCCCCTCGTGGGAGAAGTGCAGGCGGCGGGACGGACGGTTGAAGAGGTGCGCGCGGACATCGCCAAGCGACTGGCGAAGTATATCCCCAATCCGAACGTCTCGGTCGCGGCGATGAAAGTCTTGAGCTATCGGATCTATGTGCTGGGGCGTGTCAATAAGCCCGGCGAGTTCCTGATCGGCCACACGACGGATGTCCTGCAGGCGTTGAGTCTTGCCGGTGGTCTGACGCCGTTTGCGTCTGAAAACGATATTCGAATTATCCGGCGTATCAATGGCGAGCAACAGGTGATTCCCGTGCCCTATGGGGATCTCAAACGGGGGAAGAGCCTGGAGCGCAATGCGTTATTGCAGCGCGGTGATGTGGTCATGGTGCCTTGAGGGATCACCCTCCATCGCAACGATGTAGATGTATGATGTGGCGATGGCTTGTGGCGGCGGTGTTGTCGGGAAGCAGTCTCTGCACGGGCGGGTTTGTCCTGAACGGATACGCGGCGGAATGGTCGGCCGAACCGTCGTTGGGAGTGAAAGGTGAGTACAACAGTAATCTATTGCTGGTGGCCGGCCCGCAAAAGCCGGTCTACGGGCACTGGGTCTCGCCCGGCATCAAGTTTGCCGGGTCGACGGAAAATCTGGACGTCAGCGGGAAAGCGGCGGCCGATCTCGTGCGGTATTACGGCGGCCGCAATCAGGATCTGCTGAATCTCTATTTCCCGCTCTCTGTGAAGTACGGGCTGGCCCGGGAAACCTTCGGCTTCGACGGCGGGTTCACGAGAGACAATACGTTGATGGGGGAACTGTTGCGGACCGGTGTCGTGCTCAGCTTCACGCAGCGGAATATGTGGAATCTGGCGCCCTCGTGGTCGCACGCGTTCACGGAACGCCTGTCCCTCCAGACTTCCTACCAGTATTCCAAGGCTACGTACGAAGATGGCGCGCGGCTAGGGCTGGTGGATTATCAGGTGCAGGGCGGGTCCACCGGACTGGCGTATCAACCGACGGAGAACGATCGTATGCAGGTGTCAGGGACGTATACGAACTTCAGCGTGGCCAACGCCAGCGCGCTACGGTCCCATATCGTCGGAGCGCAGGTCTCGTGGTCTCATGCCTTCACCGAATCGCTCTCGGCGACCGTGACTGGCGGGCCGCAGCTGGTGTCCTCCAGCATCTCGTTCGGACCGGCGCAGCTCACCGATACGCAAACCCTGTGGGTGGCCAGCGCCAACGTCAAAAAGCAATGGGATGCCGGGTTTGCGGAAGTCGTCGTGGGCCGGGAGATCAATCCCAGCGGATTCGGCCTGCTGCTGAAGACGGAACGGGTCGGCCTCACTCTGTCGCAGGACCTGACGGATCGGTTGACCGTCTCGGTGAATGGGCAGGTGCTCCTGGCCTCCTCCATTGCCTCGAAAGCGGTTCCGTTCACGTTTCCGGAAAACCGCTATATTACTGTAACGCCACGGTTGACCTGGAAATTCGACCAATATTGGTCGGTGGATGCCGCCTATACCTATAATCGGCGCGAGGTGGAGAGCTTCGGCGAACGGGCGTTTGGAAACGCGACGACGGTGATGCTGACATACTACCCGCCCAAGCTGTCGGTCGGGCGTTAAGGAGAGGTGTTTATGGCGATCGCGCAGTCTATCGGAGCAGATCGGTCGGTCGACGCAGGCCATACGGTGAAGGATTTCTGGCAGATGGTCCGCCGCCGCCGGACGGTCATTTTTTCCGTCGTGTCCGTGATCGCGGCCATCGGTCTGGCCACGGCCTTCCTGTGGCCCCCGGTGTACCGGTCGAAGGCGACGATCCTGATCGAGGAGCAGGAGATTCCTACGGATCTCGTCCGCTCGACGATCACCAGCTATGCCGATCAGCGGATCGAAACGATCAAGCAGCAGGTCATGAGCCGGGCCAGTCTGTGGAGAATTGTGGAGCAGTACGGGCTGTATCATCGGCTCCGGAAGGGCAGTCCGACCGAGGAAGTCTTGCAGCAGTTCGTCAAAGATATTCAGATTGAAGTGATCAACGTCAAAGTGGTCGATAAGCGCACCCAGACTCCGACACAGGCGACGATCGCGTTTACGCTGGCCTATGACGGAGAAACCCCCGACCTGGCCCAGAAGGTGACAAACGAGCTCACGGATTTATTTTTGGGAGAGAATCTGAAGTCACGGGAGCGCCACGCGCAGCAGACGACGGCGTTCCTGAAACAGGAAGCCGAGAATCTTGCGCATCACATCGAAGCGCTCGAAAGCAAGATCGCGGTGGTGAAACAGAAGGCGGACGGCGCTTTGCCGGAGCTGACCCAGCTCAACATGCAGCTGTTGAATCAGGCGGACCGGGAGCTGATCGACGTCGACCGGGATATTCGGAGCCTCGAAGAGCGCAAGGCGTTCCTGGAAGGCGAACTGGCGACGCTGAAACCCAACACGCCCATCATTGCCGCCAGCGGCGAGCGGATCTTCGATTCTGGGGAGCGACTCAAGGCCTTGCGCGCGCAATATGCCAGCGCGAGCGGGTACTTGTCCGAAGATCATCCTGACATCATCAAGATGAAACAAGAGCTTGTGGCGCTGGAGCGGGAAACGGGGGGCGACGCGCCTGGCGAGGATGTCCCGAAGCGATTGGATGGGGAACGGTCCCGGTTGGCGACTTTGATGGAGCGTTATGGAGCGGATCATCCGGATGTGACCCATGCCCAACAGGCCGTGGCGGGCTTGGAACGGGAACTGGCGGAGATGACCAAGCGACCGCCCAGGACAGCGCTGTTCAAACCGGAGAATCCGGCCTACATCAACATTCAGTCTCAGCTCGCGTCTACGTCGGCCTCGCTGCAGGCGCTTCAAAAGTCCAAGGTCTCTCTGAAAAAACGTGCTGAGGAGATGGCCCGACGGGTCGAGCGTCTGCCGGAGGTTGAACCGGAATACCAGGACTTGATGCGCGATCGAGAAGGCACGGCGCACAAGTATCAGGAGATTCGCTCTCGCCTGATGGAAGCCCAGGTCTCGGAAGGGCTCGAAGTCCAGCGCAAGGGAGAACGATTCTCCTTGATCGATCCCGCCGACCTTCCTGAGCGGACGGAGCGTCCGAACCGGCCGGTTATTCTGATTCTCACGGGGTTGCTCGCCGTGGTGGGCGGGGTGGGAGCCGGAGCGGCGGCCGAACAGCTGGACGAAACCATCCGCACAGCCCATCAATTGAGTCTCGCGGCCGGGATGGCCCCGCTGGCGGTCATTCGCTACCTCCCCATGGAAGAGGAGGTGCTGGACGTGATTCGCCGCCGCCGCTATTGGCGGTGGGCGGGGGTCGGGGCGGCGGTGATCGCGGCTGTCGTGGCGCACTATCTCTGGCTGCCGCTCGACATCGTCTGGTTTGCCGCGCTCAGGAAACTCGGTCTGGCCTGATGGGGATAAGGAGAAGAGCCATGGAAGAACTCTCGCAAGCCATCGAACAGTATAAGCAGGAGTCCAGGCAGGGGGCGGGGGGGCGTTCCGAACCCTACCCGTCTTCCCGACAGAACCCTCCGCCGATCGTGTACTCCAAGACGCGGGTGGTGGAATGCCGTGAAGAGGTCTTGCGGCGTCACCGCGTCGTGGCGGCCTTTGACCGGGGTGAATTTGCCGACGGGTATCAGCTCTTGCGCACGCAGGTGCTGCATCGCCTGCGTGAGAATCACTGGAATGTCCTCGGTGTGACGAGTCCGCGCGCGCAGGAAGGGAAGTCGCTGACGGCGTTGAATCTCGCGATTACCCTGGCAATGGAAACGACGCAAACCGTGATGTTGATCGATGCCGACTTGAAACATCCGGCCATCCATACCTTGCTCGGATTGGGGGACTGTCGGGGCCTGGCGGATTATGCGTTGGAGGACTGCCCGCTGGAGGACATTCTCATCCATCCGGGGTTGGGGCGCCTGGTGGTCCTTCCCGGCGGCCGCCCGATCCAGCGCTCCGCCGAGGTGCTGACCTCTACACGGATGTCGGGGCTGATCACGGACGTGAAGCATCGCTATCCGGCCCGGGTCATCGTGATCGATCTGCCTCCGCTGCTGGTCAGTTCGGATGTGCTGGCCTTCGCGCCTTCGCTGGACGCGCTCTTGCTGGTGGCCGGGGAGGGTATGACCACCCGCCAGGATATCAAAGAGTCGCTGGCCCTGGTGCGGGGGGCGGTGCCCGTGCTCGGGACGGTCTTGAATCAATCGGGGAAAGACCAACGTAACGTCGACGCCATGCGCGCGCTGGCTGCGAACTAACCGACTGGCTGCGAGGCTTGTATGTACGAATCGTTCTACGGGTTTCGAACCAATCCCTTCACGCTGGTGCCGGATCCCCGTTTTCTTTATCTGGGGAAACAGCACAAGACGGCCCTGAATCTGCTGGAGTACGGGTTATTCAACCGGGCCATCTTCACGGTCATCACCGGCGAGCCGGGGACCGGCAAGACGACCCTCCTGAACACGATCCTGGAGCAGTCGCAGCATGAAGTGACGTTGGGGGTGCTCTCGCACACGCACGCCGGCCTGGGGAGTCTGATGCCCTGGGTGCTGATGGCGTTCAATCTCGACGGCAAGGGGATGGACAGCGTCGAGCTGTTCAAGACGTTTACGGCCTTCATCGGCCGTGAGCATCAGCGCCAGCGACGGGTTGTCCTCGTCGTGGACGAAGCGCAGAATCTCGGCGCGGCGATGCTGGAAGAGTTGCGTCTCTTGTCGAATGTGAACAACGGGCGGAATCAGCCGCTCCAGATCGTGTTGTCGGGCCAGCCGGGTTTGCGCGGCCTGCTCCAGCGCGGCGACCTCGTCCAATTCGCTCAGCGCATCTCCGTCGATTATCATTTGCAGCCGCTCGGTGAGGATGAAACCCCGTCTTATATCCGGCACCGTATGTCGATGGCGGGTGGCGCGCGATCGGTCATGACCACCCAGGCGTCGGTCATGGTGCATCGCCTGACCGGCGGCAATGCTCGTTTGATCAACCAGGTTTGCGATGTGTCTCTCGCCTACGGCTATGCGGAGCGAGCGCCGCTGGTGACCGCCAACATCGTCTGGCGTGCGACCAACGATCGGCGGGCAGGCGGGATCCTGCCGGTCGCGCAGTATCCGTTGGACAATCTGTTCAGTCAGGAGGATGCCGTTGCTGAAGAGCTGGAAGTCGCGGCGGCTGCGCCGGCTCCTCTTGCGCCAGAACAGGCCGCGGCGCTTGCCCTGTCGTCGACTGAGCCGGCCGCCCAGTCCCAGCAATCGTATTACGAGCAGGGACTCGCTTTGAAACAGGCCGGATCGTATAAACAGGCGATTGCGGCATTTGAACGAGCGGCAACGGACGCGCTGCAGCAGGTCCGGGCGATGTCCCAAATTGCGTTGTGCCTCAGCGCGGTCGGCCGGCATGAGGATGCGGCCAAGGAACTGGTGGCGCTTTTGAAAAGCCGGCAAGGAACGGACATTGAGCGACTCAACATGCGTTATTTTCTCGCCCGCACATTGGAAACCCTCCATCGAACGCAGAAGGCCTGCGAGCTGTACATGATTATCCACAAGCATAATCCGGAGTTCCGCGATGTCGGAATCCGTCTCCGGCGCCTCAATCCGGCGTGGAGCCTGAGCTCCCTCAGTTCATCGAGATGGATCAAAGGCTTTGCGAAATACTATAGCCAGCGCCTGCGGGCCTGTTTTTAGATCCCTCTCGACTCTGTCCCGCCGGTTTGTCCGGCATGAGTGGCGCCACCCAGACTCCCCCTCCCTGATGAGTTAACCGAGACCGGAGCTGATCGTAACCCGGCTGTAATCATCTCTCCCTATTCTGCTGGTCTCTGTATGTGACCATGACGGAAGGGATGTGCATGAAGACGAGAGCGGCGGGCTGGTTGCGGAACTCTGCGTGGGTCTCTGTGTGTCTGGGCTTGTTCGGTTCTCCGGTCATGGCCGGTCAACTCGAAGATCTGCTGCTCGAGAATAAGCAGATCTCGATCGACCAGTGGGTCAAGCTGAAAGCCGAAGAAGAGAAGCGTGAAGCCAAAGCACTGGAGGAAAGCCGCGGGGTCGGCGATGTCCCGGTGCGGCAACGATGGTACGAGAAAATCAGCATCCGGGGCTATACCCAGTTCCGGTCCAACTTCACCGTCAACCGGGATGAACTCGTCAGCAACCAGGGGGATCGCTCGATCAGCGGGAATAACGAATTCTTTTTGCGGCGAGGCCGCGTCATCATCAGCGGACAGCCGCACGAGCGGGTATTCGTCTACATCCAGCCGGACTTCGCTTCGTCGGTTGGCGGGTTGGGCAACGTCGTGCAGCTTCGGGACTTGTACGCCGATTTGTTTTTGACCGAAAACAAGGAGTGGCGCATTCGCGCCGGACAATCGAAAGTGCCCTTTGGGTTCGAGAACATGCAGTCGAGTCAAAACCGTCTAGCCTTGGACCGTAACGATGCCATTAACAGCGCCGCGAACAACGAGCGCGATCTGGGCGTATTTCTGTATTACGCGCCGACATCGGTGCGGGAGCGGTTTCGGCGGCTGGTGGACAGCGGGCTGAAGGGTTCCGGCGACTACGGCATGTTCGGGATCGGCGCTTATAACGGCCAGACGGCCAACGCGCGCGACGCGAACAAAGACAAGCATACGGTGTTTCACTTCATGTACCCGTACGAGTTTTCTAACGGCCAGGTCTTCGAGGTGGGCATGGATGCCTATCGGGGGCAGTTCCATGTCTCGACTGCGTCGCTTGTGCCGGTCGGATCGCTCAACGGGGGCCTGGTCACTCCGCGTGTGACGAACGGCGGGAACTATCTCGATGAGCGGGTGGCCTGGCATGCGGTCCTGTATCCGCAGCCGTTCGGGCTTCAAGCGGAGTATACCGTGGGGCGGGGCCCCGAGCTGAATCAGGCGCGCACCGATGTCATCCTCGGAACCATTCGCGGGGGCTATATTCAGGCGTTCTACAATTACCGGTGCGATCTCTATTGTCAGAGCATCGTGCCCTTCGTTCGCTGGCAGGAATACTACGGCGCCAAGAAGCACGAGGCGAACGCGCCGCGGAACACCGTTCGTGAGATCGAATTCGGGTTGGAGTATCAGTTCAATCGCGCCCTGGAACTGACGGTGATGTATACCTGGACGCAACGGACGTCTTCCGATGCGACGCTGCTCCCTGTGAATTCCTGTGCATCTCCCGGCTCGCCGGTCGGCTGTATGCAGACGCCCTATCAGCTCAACACCGGCAATCTGCTCCGGTTCCAGTTGCAGTGGAACTTTTAGAGGGTGTGTGGGAACTGCGATTCGTAGGGGGATCGGTCTACGGCCGGATGACAGCCTGTGGTTGTGCCGGTGTGACCTGAAGGGGCGGCAATGATCGGTAGAGCACCGCGACTTCTCGACGGTCCCAGGAAAACATGCGGGTAAGCCCTTGATCGGGATCCGGGGCTATCGAAGATCGTGGTTCAAAGTGCAGTCGACCGCGTTGCGGGGCAAAGGATCGCAGCGGCGTCAGCCGATCGTCTTGAGTATCCGCCACTCCGATATCCGCGCTCTGATGGGTGTGGGATCGATAGTTGGCCAGCCGGAGCCGCAAGATCTCCCCTTGGATAAACATCCCCCCCGACGTCACTTCCCGCACGGTTCCTGAGACCTCCCGCGATTCATAAAAGGTGACGATCTCTTCAGGCGTCGCCTGGGCTAATGCGCTGGCGAGCAACGGAGCGAAGAAGCCCACTTCTTTCTCAGTGAACGCCCGGTGGCGGCGCGGCTGGCTCGTGTCGTCGTAGAACGGGAGTTTGGCGAGCGGTTCTTCGATCATGATGCCGGCCAGAACGGCCGCCATTTGTTCGGGGAGAATAGACTGCGGGTGCGAGTGTTCCCGCCCCTTTTCGACGGTCCGGTCGAGTTCCAGCCGGACGAACGCGGCCGGGGTGTCATAGATCGTGGCGGTCGTAAACTGGCTTGGCGCACAGGCTGCCGTGAGCCCGATGGCCGCGGCAACGCTGACGGCATGGGGTAGTATGCTCTTCATCGGATAGCGCGGGATCTCTAGTCCCGGAGCTTTGCCGGCTGGTCAGCCGCGGCGGCGCGGATCGGTGTCGACCACATCATTGTCAGCCGAGTCAACTCCGTGGTGGCGAGGGGGTAGTAACCTTGCGCAAGAACCGCTTGCTGACCCTGCTGGCTGAGGGCGAACTTCACATATTCGGCGAGCGGGGCCGGCGGCGCCGCTTTGGGCAGTTTATTGACATAGAGATACAGATTCCGTCTGAGGGGGTAGGATCCGTCCATGGCCGATTGAAAGCTGGGTACGACATATCGTCCTCCCTGCACCGAGGCCAGAGGAACAGCCCGAACTCCTGAAGTCTGATACCCGATGCTGCTGAATCCGATCCCGAACCGGTCCTTCATCAACTCGATCACGACTGAGGCTGATCCCGGCGCCGTGGACATGCTTTTCTTGGCCGCCGCGCCGTTGAGTACGTGCTCACGAAAGAAGGTGGTGGTTCCTGATTGGATGTTTCTTCCATAGAGATGGATCGGCGCCTCTTTCCATTCTCCATCCAGGAGCAAATCACCCCAGGTCAGAAGCGGATATTTCAGTCCACGCCGGCGATCGTTCGAAAATATGGCGTCGAGTTCGGCCAAGCTCAACCCTTCGACGGCATTGTCTTTATGCACGAACACTGCCAGCGCGTCGACGGCGACCGGGACCTCGGTCGGTTCGTATCCAAACTCCCTGATGAACTCTCCGATCTCTTGCTTATTCATCCGGCGGGACATGGCCGCGATCTGCGCTTTGCCCTCCAGCAGTTTCACTAATCCCGCTTCGGACCCTTCGCTCGTCACAGAAATCTTTAACCCCGGATAGAGCTGTCTGAGGTCGGCTGCCCAGGATTCTGTGATCGGACGCATGGTCTCCGAGCCCGAAATAGAGAGAGAGCCGTTCAGGGCGCTTGTGGGTTGATAGGAGGCGATTTGCGGGTCTAGGGCAGGCCGGACTTGCCCCGCTGCGGGACTGCTCCATATCAGGCAGATGCCGACCGTCAGAGTAAGCAGACGTGAGGCAAGCGGACCATCGATCAATGCGGGAAGGCAGTTCCACATCACTAGACCTCCAAAGGAAAGCGTCGTGCCGGAGCAGTGGTCGAGCACAGTCGCACGGTACGGAGTCGGGATTTCAGTCGAATCAACGAATTGTTAACTCCATGTTAACTCAAGAATGTCGATACAGGGCGACTCGTCGCGGGGTAGGAGTTAACGGACAATTTACACACCCCTAAGGCTTGGTTAACTCCGGGTCAGTATTGTGACGACGCGATGCATGCAACCATATCAAGCTCAACCCAGCCTCCGGAGTCAATCCTCATTTTCGTTCGAACGGATTCATTCGCGCAATCGCTGAAGAAAGCGCTGGAGGGTAATGGATACCGCAGTACTGTCGTGACGACCGAGTCCGCTGCGTTTACCGAGGCGAAAGCGTCGGTGCCGTCTCTTATTGTCATCGACCGTCATACCGGGGGCTCCTCGAATCTGCGCAACCTTCGGACCCTGGCGGCGGTTCCCATCGTTGCCATCGATGATACCGTGCCGGCTTGCAGTGAAGACGAGTGCGTGCAGGACTACGATCGCGGGATCGATCTGGTCGTGTGTAGCCAGAGTACCCGTGAACTTGTCGCGCGAGTTCGTGCCATTCTGAGACGGCGTGACGCGTCGAGCAGCATTGCCATGCACTATGGGGTCGGTGACCTGAAAATGGATCTCGATCGGCATGAGGTGACCGTACAAGGGCGTCAGGTCGAGCTCACTCCGAAAGAATTCCAAATTCTCCGCCAGTTTTTGGAGTCTCCCAGCCGTGTGTTCTCACGCCAGGAAATGCTGAATCGCGTGTGGGGAGAGGGCTATGCGCTGGAAGAACATGCGCTGGACGTCCACATTCACTCGCTCCGCCACAAAATTGAAACGGATCCGACCCATCCTGCCCTGATCGTGACGGTGCGCGGCGTCGGGTATAAATTGCGGACCTAGGAGCCTGTCCGACACTGACCGTTCTACTGCGGCGAATGATCTGTCACCATCTGCGTCGTTCTCGGCCAGAAAAAATCCTCAGCGTATTCAGCGAATACGCATCCGGTTTTTCCCGGCCTGCGGCCTCGCAGCTGATCACATCTCCTTCGCCTCGTCACGAAGGTAATGTCGGACAGGCTCCTAGCCCTGCCCGCGTCATTCCTTTCCAGCATCCATAGTCCACTACATAGATAGAACGCGCTCTCCCGCGACGGTCGCGGAAGAGCAGGCATGACAGGATTGTGGTGAGAGGGGATTGATAACGTTAGAATTCGTCGACTGAAACCGGCTGGAGCAGATCACGGACAGATAGGATACCGATGATCGAGCCACTTTTCACGACACCCAGGTGGCGAGTCCGGTGCTTGTTCATCAAATCTGCCGCCTCCGTGAGAGGGCTGCGCTCTTCAATTCCGACGATCGGAGCGCTCATGATGTCTTCCACCGGAATGAAGTATGGACCGCGGTCAGAGCCGATGACCTTCTTCACGATATCCGATTCCGTCACGATGCCGATGATGCGTCCTTTCTCGGCGATCAGTACGCTGCATACGTTGCAGGTTTTCATGAGCTTTGCCGCTTCGATCACCGATGTCCCCGCGTCCACCGTAATCAGCTCTCTCTTCATCAATTGTCCGACTGTGACCATCTGTTCCTCCCTTTATATTGTTGTATTGTGTACAGTCTACAAACCCGGCGTTGCAGCAGAGTTAGAGGCGGATTACCGATGCGTAAATTTCAACTAGGACAGGTCTGGTTTTGGGCAATGCTGACACCGGAATTGGGGCGTTAAGGCTGAAGATGTTGCGAAGCGATTATCTGAGGGCGAAAGGTCTAGGCCCCATGTCTGCTCCGGTGCTCCTCATCGGATTCCTGGCGATTCTCCAGGGCCTGGTCTTGTTGTTCGATACTCCTGCTGTTCGAGCGGAGCTCTCCCCGAATCAGGTCGTGATTGTGGCCAATGCGAATAGCCGTGAGAGTCTCTCGGTCTCGCAATATTATGCGACGCGCCGGGGAATTCCTGCGCAGCACATAGCTAAATTGGATCTTCCGCTCGACGACACCATGAGCCGGGAGGACTATGAACGCCGCCTGGTGACGCCCCTCCGGCAGATGCTCCACGCGCAGGGCCTTCACAAATCGATTCGTGTGATCGTGACGGTCTATGGCGTGCCTCTTCGGGTCGCCGCTCCGAGGCTCATGGCCGATGAGGAAGGCTGGCATCGCGATGCGGCCACCAGACTCGGTGCCGCGCGGGTGCGGCTGGAGAATCTTGAGCGTCGGGCCGGGGCCATCGCCGTGAGTGCCGGTTCCGCCTCCGCTTCTGACGCGCCGCCCGCCGAGAGTCCCGTTACCTACGAGCGCAACATCGCATTCTTGCTGCGCGTCGACGAGGCCGTTCAAGCTTCCATCAAGCGGGTCAGGCAGCTGAAGCCGCCGGCCGATGCACAGTGGTCCTCACGATTGGAGGCCATCGTCCGGGACCATCAGGGAGTGGCCGGCTTCTCGCAGTTGCAGCACGAACTTCTCCAGGATGGGCCGGAATCCTGGGGGGAGGCAGCCACGCAGACGCGCGCCCAGCAAGCGGAGGGATTGCAATTGCTGCTAGGATCGTTGGAACTTCCGATTCGAGACCGGCGGACCGATCTCTATCAACGGGTCGAGCAGGTGTACGGAGCCTATGGTGTGTTCGGTCTGGCTGCGATGGAACTGAATCAGTTGTCGGACGAGCACGCCGACGCGAGCGTCGATAGTGAGCTGAGCCTGCTTTGGTGGGATCGGCCGCTGTACGGCGCGGCCTGGCGCCGGGCGAATCCGTTGTACCATGGGTTCAAGAAACCCGGAGGTGGACATCGAGAGATTCCTGTTCTGATGGTGAGCCGGCTCGATGCCTCCACGGCCGACCTGGCGATCCGCTTGGTGGATCGCGCGATAGAGGCGGAGCGGCAGGGGCTGACCGGTACGGTCTATCTGGATGCGCGCGGATTGCCGGTCAAGGATCCCTCCGATACGTACGGCCGCTACGATCAAAGTCTGAGGGACTTGCATCAGTTTGTCACGCAGCACACCACGTACCGATCGCAACTGGACAATACAGAAGTGCGTTTTCAGCGTCCCGGTGCCGCGCCGGATGTGGCGTTCTATTCTGGCTGGTACAGGTTGAGACAATATGAAGATGCATTCACCTTCCGGACCGGCGCGATCGGTTACCATATGGCCTCCGCTGAAGCCGTGAGTCTCCATAGCTCCGGGGAATCAGGCTGGTGCAAGAATGCGCTGGATCGCGGGATTACCGCGACGCTCGGCTCTGTGGCAGAGCCCTACCTGGACGCTTTCCCCGAGCCGCTCGAATTTGCGGGGCTGCTCATGACCGGCCAGTATTCACTGGTCGAGTCCTATTACCTGACCAGTCGCTGGGTGAGCTGGCGGATGCTGCTGGTCGGTGACCCGCTCTATAACCCTTGGAAAAGCAAACCGGCTGCCAAGCGCTCTGCCTTGACCATGTTTCCGCTGGCTCCGATCGCACCGTCCGACCAGGCGTTTGCGGATCCGCTTCTTGCGAGAGATGATATAAAGCGCCTTCAGAGCCAATCCCGAATCAGGCTCGACGCAATTCTGCAGAACCAGGCTCGAACGTTAGGACCGGCAGGACACTGACGGCGCTCGCAGGAAAACGGATTCTTCAGGAGTCTGCCGGGTGAGCATGACTGCTCCTCGCCGGCCTTCTTAGGGCCTTCCCGGTCACGCTGATTGTGGCAGGAATCAGAACAGATCGAATCGTATGTAGTCGGTCCGCGGGCTTTGCCCGGCGCTATTGAAGGCGACCAGGGTTGCGTAATAGCTCTCCCCTTTCGGGAGGTCTACCGTGAGGCGGGTTTCAGGACCGGTTTCGAATGTATATTGGGTTTTGGCAGACATCGTCGTGATCAGGATCTTATAACCTACTGCATCGCCGGAAGGGCTCGGGTTCCATTCGAACGTGATCGGCTGCATCTCAGGCTTCTCCCACGCCAGGGCTGGAGACGGCGGGCCGGAGGGCATGTCTGTTGGAAGCTGGGTGGCCTCCGGTGGTGGGAGCGAGGGGGCTGGTTCAGCAGGAAATGTGGAGGTATCAGCGAGGGGCGGCGCGGTTTCTCCGGTCTGTTCTTGGGAGACCGGGGTGACGGATGGTTGTGCAGGAGAGGCCTCTTGCGTTCCGGAGGCCGGATCCTGCAAATCCCCGCAGGAAGCCGTGACGAGCAGCAACCCGGTGAGAAGCGGCCATAGGATGGCCTGAAGGGAGCCCTGCCGGTGCGGGATGCCGGTCGGTGGGATGAATCGGGCAAGCGGCTTAGTCGTTGACATCGCGGAGAGATATATAGAGGAGAAGCTGTTACGCGCCGCTCGGGTTGTTGTAACGGATGTGTTAATTATTCTTGCTTGTCATGGACTGCGGACGGTTAACGCGATCTTGAACCGGCTGCAACCTGTCGGTGATGAGCCTGCGATAGGATGAAACCATCATGTTTGGGACGTTGATCGGAATCTTTCTCACTTCCACCGGCATCATGCTCGGAGCCGACACCGTGCTCTGGGGATCCGGCGCCCCTAACCCTTCCCGAATAGAAAAAACCTGTATGCCCAGTCAGCGGAGTGTGGCGGCTTTTGAGGGGTGGTATGGCGAACGGCTTTCCCTGCATCAGCAGTTTCAGGCTGTTTGCAAGACCCTGTCCCGGTCGCGTAAGCCGCTGTCGGTCGATGCGCAGGCGGACCTTCTCATTCGCAAACTGTTGGACAGGTACCGGGAACAGCAGGGAGTGTCCGCCGCGACGTCGGCCGTCTTGCCGGCGCCGGAGAATCCGCATATCGCATTCGTCGCGGTCGGCGGATTCGACGGAGCTGTGCCGCTGGTTGCTGTTCGGGAATTACGGTGGGAGAAGACCCGCAAGGGGTTATGGAGCGTGAAAACGGCACGCGTGGGAAAACTCAGTTTCGACGGCTGCGGGGTGCGATTCCTGGGGGACGAGCGCGTCGCGGCGCTCTTACTGGATACGAGCGGCCACTTTGAACGGGACAAGCAGCGGCCGGAGGTCAGCCGTGCGATCGAGGCCAATCGCTTGCGCGTAGAGGAAGCTTGCTTCCTCTCGACATTCAGTGTTGAAGACGCGAAGGTGTTGTACAAACTGGCGGTTCGGGCGACGATCGATCATGGCGAGGCATTCCAGATGGAGAATGGCGCGGTGGGAGGCCAGCTCCATCTCCTGACGATCCCGTCCGAGGGACCGATCCAGAAGGTCGTTATCGATCCGGAACAGTACGTGGAATAAGTCGAGTGAAGTCGTGTTCGGTCAGGGGTATCGGTCGGTATGAACAACGTTACGAGCGGCAAGGAGGTGAGCCTGTATGCTTCCCAATCTGCGCGGTGCGTTCTTTCTCATGGTGACGCTGGTGCTCTTCGCCGGCATCGTTGCTGTCGTGGCCATGGGCACGGTTATGAATCCCGGCCGGTGGTGTGAACGTCCCAAGCCACTTGTCTAGCTGGTCCACGGTTGGTTATGGCCGGCTGACACCCGCTCAAGTGGTTGATGCCACTGGGAACTTGTCACGACATCTATTTGTAACAAGGCCCTGCCATGCTGTGTGAGGAACGGAGATGACAAGTCCGTAGACTCATGACCAAGGAGGAGCGATGAACAACACGACTGTATCGATGGCCGACGAAAAGACCATCGCCATTGTGGCCCACGATAACAAGAAGCAGGATCTCCTGGCCTGGGCGAAGTTCAACCGCGAGGCGCTGGCCGGGCATCGTCTCATCGCAACAGGCACGACCGGAATGTTGCTGGCGACGGAACTGGATTTGCCGGTGACCAGGCTGCAGAGCGGCCCGCTGGGCGGAGATCAGCAGATCGGCGCGAAGATCAGCGAGGGCGAGATCGATGTCCTGATCTTCTTTTGGGACCCGCTCGAACCGCATCCGCACGATCCGGACGTGAAAGCGCTGCTCCGCATCGCCGTTGTCTGGAATATTCCGATCGCCTGCAACCGGGCGTCGGCGGACTTTCTCATCTCATCTTCACTCATGCCGACGCCCTACGAACGCCTTGTGCCGGATTACGAGGGCCACCGGAACCGGCTGCTGCGCCTGGACGTGGCGTAGGCGATAACAGACAAAGTCGGCCGGCGGCGTTCAAAAGAGCCGCGAAACGTTTCTCGTGAGCATCTCGATTTTCCGTGTCTCCAATGACTGTAGGGGGCAGAAGAGTTTTTCAGCGGCCTGCTAATTCGCGCGCCGATCATTCGGCGTTGCCGACACAAGTCCGATCACAACGGCAATACGCGACCCGCAGTTCATCTTTTTCATAATGCGCTTGAGGTGGTCTTTGACGGTGTATTCGCTCAAGGACAACCGTGCCGCAATTTCTTTATTGCTCAATCCTTCCCGCAAGAAGGCAAGCACCTTCTGCTGTTGGTTGGTGAACGGAAGAGCGGAAGAAGCGATTGTGGAAACCGACTCCGCTGCGGTTTCTTCTTTTTCGAGTAGCAGGAGAATATCTTTTCGACTACCACCTCGCGCATTCGGGATCGCAATTCCAGTGAACCGAATGACGCAGCGCAGGTTGCACACCAGACGACCGGCCGTGCTCTGATCGTCTGACTGTGATGGCACTGCTATACCGAGTCCTGTGCAATACTTTGCGAGGGGTTTCGGTAACTGCAGTGACATGCCGCAAGCCATTTCAGGATCAATGCATCGAAGCAATTCCGTGGCTCTGGCATTGGAATAGAGTATTCGGTAACGGACGGGATCACAGACCACAACACCCACACGCGCGAGAGGAAAGAGTGAGGCGCCGGGGTAAGCTTCTTGAGTCCGTGAAGCTGCCAGTGAAGCATTCATAGTAGAGCTCCATTCGGTAATTGAGAGGCAGTACATCTGCTAGGGTTCCGTACTGTACTCAGTTCTCAGGAGGCATGGTTATCCATACATTAACTAACTATTGTCATTCAGTTACATGATCATGTCGACCGATCCGAATATTCACGGTCTCCAAATAGCAGTGCTTGTGCTTCATAGGCGTTTGTGATTTTCCCCCGTAAGGGGCTCTCGCTCATAAGCTCACTTATGTGTGAATGACCCCTAAATGGGGGCCCATCCGAATGGATGCCCATGCATTTGAGGTGATTGTGTTTGGCGGAGAAGTCGGTACTCTGCGGCCTCATGGAAATCATCACGTCCGACTGTGACGCTACGATGCCGGAGGGAGGCTGCTGATGCGCGCACGATTCATGTTCGTCCGACTTGTTGCGATCCTTGTTCTGGCCACGGCGCCTGGGCTCTCGCGCCCCGGCGTTGTATTGGCCCAAGAGTTGGACCTTGATATGCCGATCTCTAGCTCAACTGTCCAGGGAATCGGACCGGATTTGTTTACCGGCATGTTGCGTATGAGCTATCCGATTGAAGTGCCACCGGGGCGTGGTGGTGTGCAGCCGAATCTGACCCTCACTTACAGTAGCAGCGTAGGGAACGGATGGGTGGGACGTGGATGGGCGCTTGAACTGGGCGATATTGAACGAAAAACCAAGAACGGCATCAACTTCAGCGGAAATGAATATGTCTTTAAGCTGAACGGAGCGGCGGGGGATTTAGTGCCGGCACCTCCCCCCGCACCAAGCAACGAATATCGGCCGAAGATCGAGAGCAGGTTTTCTCGCATTCGCAAGCTGGCTGCCGGATGGGAAGTGACAGACCGAAACGGCACAAAGTACCTCTTTGGGACGACTACCGCCACGCGCATAGCGGACCCGCTAGACCCTACCAAGGTCTTTAAGTGGTGTTTGGAGCGCGTGACCGACTCTGATGGCAACTATATGACAGTTACATATGTAAGCGATCAGGGCCAGGCTTATATAGAGCGAATTGACTACACGGGGAACGGCCCGTTGGCTCCGACCAACTCGGTCAAGTTTTACCTCAATGACAAGCCGTATTCGCTTCCACTTTATTTGAGCAACTTCCTCGTCACGACTGGGAAGCGCCTGAAAACCATTGAAGTTAAAGCCAACGGTTCCTTGGTGCGGGTCTATCGCCTCACGTACTCTTACGAAAGCTCAGGCTTTCAGGAATCCCGTGCCCGTCTTTTTCAAATTGACCACTTTGGGAGAAATGCAACGCTCGATGCCAGCGGCAATGTGACCAATGCCACTACTGCGGCCCGATTGCCGATAACCACTTTTCGCTATGGTAACGGAAACGGCGGAAATCTCTTTGCTCCCGCGATCAGCTCGTTGACGGGATTGACACTCTCCTCTACAGCTACCCGCAATATTCCAGCCGACATCAATGGCGACGGTCGAGCGGATGTGCTGTCGCTGACAAATCCAGGGGCAGGCCAAGCCTCCGTCAACTACTCCACCGGCAATGGGTTTACCGCTGCATCCTACTCGGGCCTGACCCTCAGTGGCACTGATCCGAAGAATCTACTCGGCGATTTCAATGGAGACGGGAAGATCGATATTCTGTCCATCACCAATCCCGGCACGCCAGGAACTGGGGCAGCGGCCATCAACTATGCCACCGGGTCAGGGTTCACCACGAGCAACTACACGGCGCTCACATTAAGCGCGACCGATGGCCGGAACTTGGTTGGCGATTTTGACGGTGACGGGAAAGCCGATGTCATGGCCATTACCAGCATGCCGGCTTCCGGATCGGGGCCTGGACAGGTTGTTGTGAACTATTCCACCGGCAATGGTTTCACAACGGGCACGGCGTCCCTCGTTACCCTGCATTCCCTGATGGCGTGGAACAGACTCGGAGACTTCAATGGGGATGGCAAGACTGACCTCGTTGCCGTCACAGCGACTGGCGCTGGGTCCGCACAAGTGTATATAAGCTATGCTTCTGGAGTTGGATTCACCGCAAGTAGTCAAGTAACAGGGCTATCTCTGAATGCCGATGCATCCTTTATGTACGTCGGAGACACAAACGGGGATGGCAAATCCGATCTCAATTCTATTGCCACCACCAGTTCGATATACCTCAACCGGTCGACCGGGACGGGATTTGCCACCATCACGGCAACAAGCCGAATCTTCAGCGGAACAGCGGGACTGAATTACAAAGGTGATTTTGATGGAGATGGTATTTTAGATGTGGTTGCGGCGACCCAAACCGGTCAGGGAACGGGAAGAGCGTACCTCAGTAGCCCCAACTACAACTTCTCCTCAATCAGCGGATTTTTTATGTCCATCTCTGCCACACCTGAGGCGAATCTCGTGGCCGACTTTAGTGGTGACGGACAAGCAGATGTTCTCTCGGTGTGGAACTCAACGACCGGGGCGGTCGACCTCAACACCACGATCACACCGGAAGACAACATTGTCGGCGTAGAGAACAACATCAAAGGTCTGACCACTATTACCTATGCGCCATCGACGCAATATGCCAACACGCAGCTCCCTACCGCGGTGAAAACTGTTAGCTCCATCTCTCATTGCGACAATAGTGGGATTTCTCAGATTGATTGTAGCGTTGGAATTACCTCAACCAACAGCTACGCCTACGCCGGAGGGTACTATTATAGTCCCGAGCGAGACTTCCGTGGATTCAACTATGCCAAACTCACAGGTCCTATCGGCCCAAACGGCGAGCGGCTCTCGGCCGAAACGTGGTTTCATCAGGGTAATGACATAAGCCTTGTCAATCTTCCCGATGTCTCTCATGGGTATATGCGGGGTAGGCCTTATAAAGTGGTGGTAAGCGATAACCAATCGGTCCAACTGAGCGCACGCAATGTCTACTATCAGTCCGGTCCGTCCACGCCCCCCTTTTTTAATCCGCCATTTGCAGTAGAGGTGTCCACATGCGACAGCACACCTGCCAGTTGTAAAACGATCCAGATCGGCTACGCCTATGATGCCTATGGCAACGTCATCCGTGAAGATCAGCATGGAGATATCTCCGTCACGACCGATGATCGCACCGTGGTGCGGACCTATTCCCCGAATGTGGCGGAGGAATGGATACTTGGGCTTCCGACGAGCGAAGCGATCTATGAGGGAATCGGAACCAGTCCAGGGAATCTCAAGGCTCAGACGACGTTGTATTATGATGGGACCACAACTTGCGGGACACCGTCCACGAATCAGACGCCCATCAAGGGCCATTTGACTCGCGTCGTTCGCTGGCTGAACGAGAGCGCCAGTCCAGAGATACGCAAGGCCTACGATCAGTTTGGCAATGTGATTTGCACGCGCGGCCCCAACGGAGGCGACACCAATCTTGCCTATGATTCCATTTTTCAGACCTTTCCAATCACCAATACCAACGCCCTCAATCATCAGACGAGACTCTGGTACTACGGCGTGACGGCCGGCACGGATTCCACAAAGGGCCTTTACGGTCAGGTGGCTATTGCCTGGGACCCCAATGGCATTGGGCATACTTTTGAATATGATGTGCTAGGCCGAAAAACGAAGGAGACCGGCGGGCCAGTAAACCCCGTAGAAACACTCTATAACTACACCTATTTCAGTGGGGGGCCTGGCAATACGATAGATGGGGACAATGCACAGAACGTGCAGTCGCTGGCCGGTTCTCTGCTTCCAGGAGCAGTCGGACTACTCACGACCACCTATTTCGATGGGCTCGGTCGCCCCATCAAAAAGGAAGAACCGGGAGACTTCCAAGTCGTATTGACAGAGACCGAGTACAATGCAACCGGAACGGTAAAACGCAAGTCCGTTCCGAGATTCACGACTGCATCTCAACAGTGGATCACGCCTCAGTATGATTCCCTGGGTCGTGTGATTCGAATCGACAATCCGAGCCCGGCGGGGCAGACCATTCGGGCCTTGTCTTGTTACGACGACTGGGTGACGGTCACCGTCGATGCCAATAATCACAAGAAGCGGGAGACGCGGGATGCGTATGGGCGACTGATTCGGGTGGACGAATACACCGGTACCTTCACGACCTGCGACACGGCCGTCGGGACCCCCTACACCACGACCATCTATCAATACGACGTGCTGGGCAATCTCGTGAAGCTGACCGACGCCAAGGGCAATGTCACGACCATGCGGTACGACTCCCTAGGCCGCAAGATCGCGATGTCCGATCCCGACATGGGCCGGTGTGGGGATCTGACGGTCCTGACCCCCAGCACGAGCTATCCGTGGTACCCGGCGCCCTGCTGGAATTATCACTACGATGCGGCGGGCAATCTCATCAGGCAGACCGACGCCAAGAACCAAACCGTCTGGTTCCAATACGATCAGCTCAATCGCCTTGTGCAGAAAGACTACGGTGGTGCCGGGCCAAAACCCGTGGGCAGCGGGGACGCCCGCTTTACCTATGATGCGCCGATCATTTGGAAGATGGGATGGCCGACTCCGACGTACGGCGTGGGCCGACTCACGGGCACCGCCACCGCCACGAATTTCACGCTGTTGGGCTATGACCCCCAGGGGAGAGTCACCACGGAAACGCGCTCCATCGACGGCTTCAGCCGGGAGATGAATGCCGATTACGACAATCTCGGGCGACTCCAGCGGGTCTATGATCCAGATGTCTACGAGGGGGGCAGCTGGGTGCAATATGACTACACGGGTCCGTTCCTGCAGAAAGTATCGGGGTTCAATGAACCTGAGAACAGGGTCTATCTGGAATATCCCGCCAACACGTACAATGCCCTTGGGCAACCGGCCAGTCAGACCTTTGGCAACGGCGTCAGCACGGCCTATACGTATGATCCGCAGACCTTTCGGATGCAGTCCTATCGCACCACGAAGACCCCTGCGGTCTATATGGATGAGGGCTACGCGTATGATGCCAAAGGCCACGTGACCTATATTGGTGATCAAACCTCCTCCGAGGGTGGCTATCGGGCCTTTGCTTATGACGGGCTGGACCGGCTCGTTCACGGGTATCATCTGATCGCGCAGGATTCGGGGTCCTGGGATGGAGTCTACGTCTATGATCAGATTGGGAACGTGACCTCCAACACCGCCTGTTGCGGCGTTGTCATTACCCCCTGGCCGTTCCTCGGTGCCTATACCTACCCGTCGAGCGGTCCTACCAGTGTGCGCCCGCATGCGGTGAGCGCGGCCGGCCCCCACACGTACCTCTATGATGACAACGGCAATTTGACCAGCGGGGCGGGGCGGACGATCACCTATGATGCTGAGAACCGTCCCATCTGTATTGCCGTCAACGGCACCGGCTGTACGCCGGGGCAATCTACGACAACGACGTTCGCGTATGATGCGCAGGGGAAGCGGGTCAAGAAGACGGTGGGGACCGTGGCGACGTTCTATTTCGGCCCGCACTACGAATGCGAGAACGGCCAATGTACGAAGTACATCTGGGCCAACGGCCAGCGGATCGCGATGCGGAACTCGGGCGGAGGCCAGCCGGTGAGCTATTTCCATGCGGACCATTTGGGGTCCACCCGGCTCGTGACGAACGCCACGGGCGGCGTGGATCAAGTACTGTCCTACCATCCCTTCGGGGCTACCCTGGGCAACGGTGGCACCGCGAATGTCCCCTATAAGTATACGGGGCAGGAGCTGGATGAAACCGGGCTCTACGACTATCACGCCCGGCTCTACGATCCCGTCCTCGGCCGCTTCATCAGCGCCGATACCCTCGTGCCCAATCCGGGCGATCCGCAGTCGCTCAACCGGTATAGCTATGTGATGAATAACCCGGTGAACTTCACGGATCCGACAGGAAACTACACAGTCGACCAAGTAAAGAATCTTCCTAACATCGAACTCACCCTCACTGATTGGAACAAGAATCAGTTCCTTGATATTTACGATCTCAATGTTCTTCTTCTCAGCGGGCGAGTGACCACCGCTCAATACAACCAACTGAGCCCACTGTATTTGGGTGCGTACAAGACGCTCTATGTCGACTACATTAATGAGGTCGACCGCTCTCCAGGGTTTAACCGGATTGCAGAATTCCGAGCGCTTGTCGAGAGGTCCAGCAGTCCTCCGACACCAACACCGCCGCCGGCGTCTCCAGCGGTGAATACAGCATCGCATGTTCAGAACTATTCACAAGATGCCATATCCTCCGATGTGTACTTCGGAAATATTGATGACTACTTGCCTGTTGCTGATGCAGCCAAGTTAGCTGGCAAAGGACTGTTCGCGTTGGGGACTGCGGCGTCCGGATCTAAGATTGATGACTTCGTTGGGTTGCTTCATCGGTTCTTAGGCAATGAATTCCGAGCCACCAAACCGCCACAACCGGGTTCTGATCTTATCTTAGAGTCGCTAGATAAATCTCGACAGGTCCGGTTTGACATTACAAACCCGCATGGACTAAGTCCGCATGTTAATATCCAGACTTTCGAGCCTCGCAATCTTTACCCAGGTGACAGGCGAATGGTTGAAGGGTTGAACCTCCATGTTGAGCCACGAAAGAAATAGGGTTCGCCAATGGGCGATTTTGACCATCTGATCGAAGTAGAAAGTGAAGCTCGGGACCTGCTTGTGAGAGGAGAGTACCGGCTTGCCTCCGAATTGTTCTTGAAAATTGTTACCGAGTTACCGGAGTATGAACATGGCTTTTGTTTTTATGATTTGGCGATCTGTATGGAAGAATTGGGAGAGTTTGAGGCGGCAGAACGCTACTATCTCCAGGCGCTTGCATATCAACCGGATGATTCGATTCGCCTAGGCGGGTATGCTTCTTTTCTCTATCTTCACGGAAACCCGCGAGTCGCTTTTTATATGCACCTACGGCTGCTCTTCTTGGAGCGCACTCAACTTGATCCTGCCGGTGCAGACAAAACCCTGACCGCCCTTAGAACGCTGGCTCAAAACTTACATATGCCTCAGGAGGAGTTTGTTCGACTGACTGGGAGTCACCTTTCACCGACCCAATAGAGTAGCATGGTTTTGCAACCACAGAACGGAGAAAAAGGGGTCGGGAGCACTCTTGTCCAAGATTAAGTTGTCGCTGGGTCCTGAGGGTTGCACAGGGCAAAGGAGAACAGGGTACCGGGGTCTTTCTCTCTCGCGATGCGCCCCGCGACGTGGGACAGCGAGCAACACCCGGTCAGTTTCTTTCATCCCGATCATCTCGGCTCAACTCGCCTCGTCACGAACATGAGCGGCGGAGCATTGTATGCTGTCAGCGCTCATGCGGAGTCTGATTCCAGCTACCGGCCCGCTCCAGCATCTGCTGCTGGGAGTCGAGCGGCGCTTCATCCGGCTGCGGAGCCACGCGTTCGTACAAGCCCTGCTCATTCATCCGGCGCAGGTGTGCGGTGTCCCGCAAGTGGGGAAACAGAATGTCGTCGCGGATGGCCTGGCGCAGATGCGCGGCCTCGACAGGAAAGACCACTTCAATTCGTCCATCCAGATTGCGCGGCATAAGATCGGCGCTCCCCATCCATAACTCTTCTTCTCTCTGCTCGAACCGGAAATAGAAAATCCTGCTGTGTTCGAGAAAGCGACCTACCAGGGAGGTGACGGTGATCCGTTCGCTGACGCCGGGGACGCCGGGACGGAGGCCGCAGACGCCTCGTATTTGTAGATCGACGGTGACACCGGCCTGGGAAGCCCGGTAGAGCGCTTGAATGCAGGCCGGATCTGTGAGGGCGTTGAGCTTCAACACGATATAACCCTGTCCCGTCTGCTGGTGTTGGGCCGTGACCCGCTCGATCCGGTCAAGTATGCCTTTCCGGACTCCGCTCGGGGCGACCATCAGGCAACGATAGGGATGCTCTCCGGCATACCCGGTCAGCGCGTTGAAGAGCATGGCGACGTCGGAGGCGATGGCCGGATTGCTGGTCAAGAGCGCGAGATCGGTGTACACGCGCGCCGTCGCGGGGTTGTAATTGCCGGTGCCTAGGTGCACGTATCGGGCGAGCCCGTGGTCTTCGCGGCGCACAATCAGGCACATCTTGGCGTGCGTCTTCAAGCCGACCAGTCCATAGGCGACATGTACTCCCGCCCGTTCCAATTCTTTGGACCATTGAATGTTGTTCTCTTCGTCGAAGCGGGCCCGTAGTTCAACCAGCGCGGTGACCTCTTTGCCGTTCTCCCGGGCCTGCATGAGGGCCTCCACGACGGGTGAGTCGAGCCCGACCCGGTACAACGTCTGCTTGATGGCCAGCACCTGAGGATCGGCGGCGGCGGCGCGGAGAAAGTCCACCACCGGCGTGAAGCTGTCGTAGGGGTGATACAAGAGCAGATCGCGTTCTTGCATGACGGTAAAGAGATCTTGACGTGCAAGGAGCGGTGAGACTTTCTGCAGGAGCGGCGGATCCTTCAGGTCCGGCCGGTCAAGCTTGGTGAGCTCGATCAGATCAGCCATGCCAAGAGGACCCTCTACCGCGTCGATCTGGTCGGGACCGAGGTGCAGGTTCTGCGCAAGAATCTGACGAATCTGCTCCGGCATCTGCGCGCTGACTTCCAGCCGCACCGCAGAGCCGAAATGCCGCTGGCGGAGACTTTCCTGAATGGCTTGGAGAAGATCGGCGGCTTCGTCCGCTTCAATGTCGGGGTCCGCGTCGCGCGTGACGCGGAAGGGATAGGCCGTCGAGACATGGCATCCGGGAAACAGGAGATCCAGATTGGCGGCGATGACTTCTTCAATCCATACGAAGCTTTTAGGGTATACGTCGGAGCCGGTATCCGGCGAGGCTTCCTGCGGCACAGGGAGGAGACGGGGAAAGAGACGCGGCACCTTCAAGCGTGCGAAACGCTCGTGGTGTTCGCCGTCGTGGAGCACGATGGCGAGGTTCATGCACAAGTTTGAAATATGGGGAAATGGATGGGCGGCGTCGAAGGCCAGCGGGGTCAAGGCCGAGAGAATGGCGGCTTTAAAATAGTCCCGCAGGCGCCCGACTGCTTCATCCTGGATTTCCGAGAAGGGACACACCCGGATGCCCGCGTCGCGCAGTTTCGGCAGAAGATCATCTTTCCAGCAGGTCATCTGTCGGGCCAGGAGCGGGGCGAGAGCCTGATGAATCGCCCGGATCTGCTCCTCCGGCGTGCGGCCGTCCGGCGGCGCCTCGACGGAGCCGGTCTGCTGCTGCCAGTAGAGCCCGGACATCCGGATCATAAAAAACTCATCCAGATTGCTGCTGAAGATTGAGAGGAATTTCAGCCGTTCGAGGAGGGGATGGCGCTGATCGAGCGCCTCTTCGAGCACGCGTTCGTCGAAACGCACCCAGCTCAGTTCGCGGTTGATGTACAGGGACGGGTCTGTCAGATCCATCGTATGTCATTCTTTCCAATAGTGAGGCCCAACAGCAGCGGTTCACTCTTCGGTCAGCCACAGGTCGGCCCTAGGATAGTCAGGTCTCATCCGCTGCCTCAAGAGCGGTTCGTTAAATATGTGTTAACTTATTCGAGGATCCTCGCCGCGTCTCGCTGTACCGACTCAAGGGGCATCTTTTGAGGCGCGATGTTCCCTGCCAAAGCCGGGTGGTGCCGGGCTGCTCATCCTGTCTTAGTAGTTTCCTGATGGAAGGGTACGGTTCCGTCCGTAGAGTCACCGGTGCACAAATAGGAGAGTTGAACGATAATGTTGGCCAAGATCAGTGCGTTGCGATGGGATATAGCGCTTCTCTTCTGTGTGTCCATTGAACTCGCACGCCGTGCATCGCGCTTGCTGAAAGCCCGGTTCTTCAGCCTGACCGCCCGATAGTCCTCAGCGTCATCCGATTTCTATCCCAATCCCTTTCCCTTCCGCCGTCTTTCGCATTCATCTCTTAACACCGGCGTTACATGTTTTTGAGCGGGCACAGATCCGCTCGTAACGGCTTCCTGTGAGAGTAGCCGCGGATATCATGCCGCGTTTCAGGGGTGAGCCGGAGACTGCAGCTTCGCTACCTTGTACGCGGCAGGCAGAGGTCGCAGCTCCACACCCGCTTGTGTAACGAGACGGAGGAGGAGTGGCTATGAAGCAGCCGGTAGGAAGAGGGACATTCAGTCAGCCATACGTTGCAACCATCACAATGGGGCGCTCGCTGTTGCTGGCTTCTTCCGGCGCAGTGAGACGCCTCCATCATGAGACATTCATGGCGCGAATCAAGAAATGGGTGCTCTCGATCTCTCGAGTCTAAGGCGAGCCTCACGATGCGCGTGTCGATTCAGAATGTTTCTTCACCTTCACTAACAAGGAGTGATCCTCATGTCGATGATCGATGATGAAGGCGTCAGCAATCAGTCCGGCAACGAACATTTTCAAGATGTGATGGACGCCCGTCTGTCCCGGCGAGGCTTTCTCACCGGCGGGATGGCCACGGCGGCGGCGGTGTCGCTCGGGGGCATCGAGGCGCTGTTGAAGGCTGTGCCGGCCTCCGCGCAAGAAAGTGCGGACGATTCCGTCGAATCCGCCGAGGAGCGCGAGCCGGGCAGGCCTGTCCTCGGATTCGAGAGCGTACCCGTGTCGTCTGCGGACACCGTGGCTGTCCCGAAGGGCTATACGGCGGAGGTGCTCATCGCCTGGGGCGATCCGGTCTCGAACGGACCGGCGTTCAAGCAGGATGCGAGCAATACGGCAGATGAGCAAGCGCGGCAATGGGGCATGCACAACGACGGCATGGTGTACTTCCCGATCGTCCGATCCCAGCGAGGCTTGATCGTCCAGAACAACGAGTACACCGACGATGGATTGCTGTTCCCTGATGGTGTGAGCAATTGGACGCAGGAAAAAACGAACAAGTCGTTGAACGCCCATGGCGTCTCGATCATCGAAGTCACGAAGCGGACCGGCTTCCCCTGGGATTGGCGGCGGCGTCGCGGCAAGTGGGATGTTGTCAGGCCCTCTCCCTTCGCCCGCCGCATCACGGGTCGGACGCCTATCGAGATGGGGGGGCCGGCGGCCGGCGATTCCCGTCTGGTTACGAGCGAGGATCCGACCGGGAAACGGGTGCTGGGCACGCTCAACAATTGTGCGATGGGCTATACGCCGTGGGGCACGTATCTGGCCTGTGAGGAAAATTTCAACGGTTACTTCCGGAAGAACGGTCCGCAGACGGCGCTCGAAAAGCGATATGGGATTACCGCTGCGGGTTTCGGGTATCTCTGGCACACGACCGACAAGCGGTTCCGGACGGACGAGGAACCGAATGAGCCGAATCGGTTCGGCTGGGTGGTGGAGATCGACCCATTTCGACCGAACTCTACTCCGGTGAAGCGCACGGCCCTCGGGCGATTGAAGCATGAAGGCGCGTGGGTACAGGTCGCGCGGAACGGCCGGGTCGTGGTCTACATGGGCGACGACGAACGGAATGAGTACATCTATCGCTTCGTCTCCAACTTGCCCTGGAAGCAGGCGCGCCGCCAGGGCATCAGCCCGCTCGACGATGGCATTCTCTATGTGGCGAAGTTTCATGCGGATGGGACGGGCGAGTGGCTTCCGCTCACGCCGGACAATCCGAAACTCGCCGGCTGGTCGCTTAATGACATTCTCATCAATACGCGCGGCGCCGCTGATGCCGCCGGCGCGACGATGATGGATCGTCCTGAATGGATCGACACCTTCCCTCGATCCTTAACGGCGATCGCCACGTTGACGAACAATAGTCGCCGGGGTTCGACTCCGCCGTCGGGCAACAATCCGGACGGGTCTACGGCTGCGGGCTCAGCCCGTCCGCCGGTGGATGCGGCTAATCCTCGGGCGATCAATAACTACGGCCACATCATCCGCTGGCACTATCGCCAGGATTGGACGGAGCCCACGTTTGGCTGGGACATCTTCGCGCTCTGCGGCGATCCGGCGAATCCGGCTCACGGTTCCACGATCTTCGGCGACAAGTATGGATCGCCGGACGGGATTTATGTGGATCCCAGCGGCCTGCTCTGGATTCAGACCGATGTGTCGACCTCGACGATCAATGCGGGTGCCTATGCCGGATTCGGAAACAATGTGATGGTGGCTGCCGATCCGGACACCAGGGAGACCCGGCGGTTCCTGGTCGGGCCGAATCAGTGCGAAGTCACGGGTGTCTTTATGACGCCGGATCGTCGAACGATGTTCGTCGGCATCCAGCATCCGGGCGAGCGGCCGGACGACCTTCCCGCCGACCCCGTGAATCCGAAGCAGTTCAGTTCCTGGCCGGATGGTCCGGCCGGAGGACGTCCGCGCTCATCGCTGATCGTCGTCACGAAAGACGACGGCGGTAGGATCGGCAGTTAGACCCTTCCGCCCCATCTCCTCGCCCAGGCGGCGTGCGCATTGGGCGCACGCCGCCTCTCTCATGCCGGATCAGATTCATTCTGCGCCCTCTGCACGAAGCGTCGAGGTCAGTCACTCGGTCTCAGAACCAAGGCGTGAGGCTGCCGGAAATGTTCCGGTTAGGCCGGCAGTGCTGGTCGTGTCTGCTGCGGGGGAGAGGCTGCGGAGATCAAGATTTGTCTCCGGTCTGCAGAGAATAAGGCAGAGAGTTGCTGCCTATGGCTGCGACTCTCATAGAGTGTGGAGACGATCAGAAGCGGTTTGCGATAAAGGGAGTCAGGAGAGCTGGAGTTTCTTTTTCTTCCACCGGTCGCTTCCATAGATCGGTGTGCGAGGGGGGCGCGTGAGCGGGTCCCTCCGACGGGTCCGATTCTTGGCGATCAGCCGGTCGGTGATGTCTCCGCAGTGCACGCACCGGAGCGCCCACACTCGCGTTCCTCCCTCGCTCATGATCTCCGGCACTCGCAGTCCGGCACAGCGGGCACATTGCCTCTCGTTTCCTTGGCGGGTATGGATTTTAGAAAGTCTTAGCATGTTCCTCCAGTAACCAGGGTTTGTCTATGGTGAGGTAACCGGGGCTCGTCCCTTCTCCTGGCAGGAAGGGACAAGCGCGGGGGCCAGGTGCGTGAGAGGACGCAGCTGGGCTCCAATAATTTGTCGTTGTTATGAACTGTGGCATGGCGTTAATTATGGGCCGCTTTCTGTTCGACTGTTGTGAGACACGGCACACAGAATAGCGCGTCGGGTTGAACCTTGAGCCGCTCGTAGGGAATGTCTCGATGACAGTGGCGGCACTGTCCGTAGTCTGTCGTCCGCATGAGCTGCAAGGCGCGTTCGATGTGTCGAAGCCGTTCAAAGGTCCGCACCTTCATCTGCATGGCGACGTCGTGTTCGAGATCGGTCGAAGCCTGGTCGGCCGGATCCGCATAGAGTTCTGCAGCCGACTCGGCGGCAAGCGAGAGATTGGCGCTGGCGACCAGCACCGCGCGCTGCCTGGAAAGTTCCCGCCAAAGATCGGCGCGTCGGACATTCACTGGAGGAGTAGCACGGCGGGCCACTCCGGTGGTTCCGCCCGGTTGTTTTCGTCGAGGAGCGATGGTGTGAGCCATTGGCTGTTCCCCTTTCCGGAATGAGTTGTACTAGATCAAAAGCACAGTTAGATCACGACGGCCTCAATTCTTGGTTACAGGAGTTCGGCCATCAGTGTGTTGGTGCTGTGAAAGGACGGAATGGGAGAGATGTAACTCGATTGCAATAGACTCTTGGTTCGTCTGTGATGTGCGTGAAGGTGTGAACGAACGCTAGGCTCGGGAATGCTTAGCGTGTTCAGCAGGTGAAACAATAGAGAGGAGAGGGAGTCTGGGTTTAGATGTGTATAAATCCGCGCGATAGCTCGCTATGATGTCTGCGGCCTTACCGACAGGCGATAGACTCCCACTTCTGCGAGCGCAGCTCGGCGTCGAAATAGACACGATAGCCGACACAGCGGGACTGTCCTGATAAAAACTCATACTCCCAGACTTCGGCTCCTGTTGAAAGGCGTTTGAGTCGCTGAGGATAGCCGAACCGGCGAGTCAGTTTATCTTGTGTCAACTGTCCAATGCCGGCTTCGAATTCCTCCACGCGGGGTGGATGGACGCAAGAGCTGAGAGAAAGGAGGAGCAGGCAGATTATGCGGCCTCTTAGGCAAGGCCTTATCTCGCGATGTTGAGAAAATACACGCACGGAAATTACTTCGTCAGAGCCGGATCAGACAACTTGTAGCCCAGCGATTTTACCGACACAATCGCTTCATTCAGCGCAGGTAGCTTCTGCTTTAGGCGACGGATGTGCACATCCACGGTTCTTGTGGTGCCATAGTAGTCATAGCCCCATACGGAATTCAGCAAGACATCGCGTGTAAGCACTCGGCCAGGATTTCGCAGGAGATGTTCCAGGAGCCCAAATTCCTTGGCTGTCAAACCGACTTCTTTCCCATCGACCATGACTTCATGGCGAGGGAGGTCCATCAGTAGGGAGCCGTAGTGGTAAGACGTTTGCTGGGTATCATTGGCCCGTCCAATCCGGCGAAACAAAGCTTTGGCCCTTGCGACGAGGTTTTTGGGGCTGAACGGCTTGGCGATATAGTCGTCGGCGCCGAGTTCGAGGCCGACAATGGTGTCGGACTCCTCGGCTTTGGCTGTTAACATGATAATGGGAAGAAGAGCGGTCTCCTGCTCGCTTCGGAGTTTCTTGCAGAGCTCCAATCCATCCATCTCGGGAAGCATGAGATCAAGGATGACCATGTCAGGATGCTCGCTCTTGGTGAGTCGTAGGCCTTCGTTTCCCGTTTTCGCATGGACGGTACGAAACCCTTCTTTCTCGAGATAGATCTTCACCAACTGTGCAATGTCAGTCTCGTCTTCCACGATGAGAATTTTCTTTGCAGTGTTTGTGGACATCGTGTGTTACCCGGTGAACATGCGTTCGGACTGTTTCCTACTGCTATGTCAGCGCTTGCAGCATAATCCTCCAATGTTACAGCTGTATTAACCACGTTCTTCCTGTAATCGGGGACGTTATTCCCCCAAGCGTTTGGCATGTGGTCATATGAATCAAGGGCCATCCCGTCGCACTTAGGATTGAAGTGAGTTCTTGCTTTTCAAGGACATCCACTGCGACCATTTTGAACGATGGTGATCTCTCAGAGCCCTACTCTACCCAGCCCTTGCCCGGCTGATGCCGTCATTCTAAGTCTCCAATTGCTCTGACATTTCAGCCTCACGGGCGCGTGCGGACAACCACGCGGATAACCCATCACCTCCGATCGAGGCTCCAAGCCGCTGGGTCGCTTCGACGATATGCTGCCACTCCGCATGCGTATAAATGGTATGGATCTTGGTCGATTGCTGACCTAACAGCTCCATGACCTCGTAGTCTTTGGCGCCCAACTGCCGATTATGCGTCGAGTTGCAGTGGCGGAGCATGTGATGGGTAAGTTTCTTCGAGATGCCGGCGGCCTTTGCAAGCGCCAGGATGGCACTCCGCAGATTCCCGATATGGGTTTCCGCGCCACCACACCGTTCACACTTATAGGTTCGTGTATCGCCGCGAGGGAGGAGCCAACGAGCGTTCGGATTCTGGTGCTTCAACGTCAATAAGACTGTGCGCATGGGTTCTACCAATGGAACGTCCCGGTCCTCCTGATCTTTTGGGGACCAGCCCGCCTTCACTCGAATGCACAAGATGTTCTCGTCCTCATCGACATCGCCTGGTTCCAGGTGGCGAGCTTCGTCAATTCGTAAGCCCCCCTGATACACGGTTAATAGACTGGCGTACGCATAGGGTTTCAGCAGGGCTGCGGCATCCAGGAAGGTGCGGATTTCATTGGCGGTGGGAATCTGCTTCTTCCGCTTCGGCACCGTCGGTTTTTCGATTTCGCCCACGGGATTCTGCGTCGTATAGCGGAATACTTTGCGCGCGACGCGAAACACCGCCGACAAGGAATGCAATTCTTTCAATACCGTCGATCGCTGAACCTGAAGGAGGCGTCGTTGCTTCCAGGCTTCGATATCCTCGGGTGCGAGGTCATCGAAGCGATGTTTCCCAAAATTCGGGATGATCTGATTCTGCAGAATATCGTGGTGGCGATTGCGGGTGGTGCCCGCGCGATTGGCGACCAGATATTGCCAGAATTGTCCACCACGATCATTAGGGTTGTGTTTGTCGGGAAGCCGGCAGAAGTCGGCGAGCGTGAGTTTCTGGCCTTTGACCTGCCTCGGCGTCTTGCCGTGATACTGCTCCACCAGCACCTGGGCCGCCGCGGCGGCCGCAATCATATTGGTCTTGCCAGTGCTCAGGTGGATCGGCTTGGCGCCTCTCCGTGGCGTGAACTTCACATAGATCGTCGGCCGATCCTTTCGGCGATACAGACACCCTTTATCAATTGTCACGGTTGTGGCCATGGAATCCTCTGATGAGTAGTGGACGGGGAGTGATGCTTACGAATCGCTCCTGGGTGGCTCGTGCATCCGAGGGCCTCGGTAGCCGCGATCAAGCCATTGAAGAATCTCAGCTTTGACAAAGCGGAGGGTGCCGGAAAATTTTCGGTGCGGGATGCGATCGGTCGAAGTCAGGGAGTACACATAGCTGCGTTTGACTTTTAAGAAGGCACAGAGTTCTGCCAACGTTATCAACTCGGGCAGGGTGCCTCCTGCCGCCTGCTGCAGGGTGGTCATGAACGGAACGGTCCTTTGATCGGAGGCTGTCTTTCCATTCATCTCGGTGACGTTAGGGTGGGCCGTCACGTTCTCCCCAGGACCTGGGAGTGTGGAAGGGGAGCGTGACGGGACACACTTCGAGGCACTCACCTGGGACGTGCCGCGCCCCCGTGTTGTCAGGGAAAGCGTCTCGTATTTGTCAGCTGGCTGGTTTATCTTGGGGCCCATGGCTCTATCCTTTCCCGTATGACACGGTGGTCTAATGCGTACAGGTTGGATGATAGGGCGTGAGTGGATGTTGCGGCGGTGCAGAACTGACCAGAACGCGAGTACTTCTGGCAGTGAGCACGCGTACCCATCTGTACAGAAGGGTTTCTCGGAGGCTTCTTCGATGGTGAGGGGCGCAATTCGCTAGAAAATGGATTGATGCCGTGCGTAATACTGTGTCACCGACGGTTCAGCTGGAAAGATGTCAGTGCGGTGGTAGGCGGTTCGTGCGGGCATGATGGTTGCTGTGTAAATCACCTTAGGGAGCAAGAGGGAGGCGGCTTTTTTCTCTCCTCCCTCTCGCTCCCTGCCGTTGTCCCTTAGTTTGCCTGTTGTCCTTCCGTATCTCGAAGATGGAAGTTGTACTTCCCAAGGACAAATTCCTTGTACTTCTGAAAGTGTCGGTGAATGAGCTTCTCACTGATGAGATCATGCTCCCGCGTTGATCGAGAATACTTCTGCAAAATTGGAAGTGCATTCATGTGTTGGTTCTCCAAAAATATTCTCCTTTGAGTGTTGATGTTCCGGAGTGCCATCGAGCACATTAGTATCGGCAGGTTCACGATCCGCTTACACCAATATCGTCCCTCTGGCCGTCGTTGAGACGATTGGGCGTGAGGGGGGGGGGGATGGGGGGAGCAATAACCGCAGACGATGGGCGGCTTGTCTGAGTTGAGCTACATTAATGAGGGAATAGCGAAGCGGACTTTTGGGGGGCCTCATGCGTGGTCCGTCAATCATTGGAAGTACACGTGGATCAAGGCTGTTCATAGTGCTCTCTCTTTCTTGTGGCAAGACTTTCTCCAGAGATGGTTGAAGCGTAGGGGATAGACGGGGGAGGGGACGCCCTCCGCCGCCGTGATTCCCTGTTAGTTTTCATCTAATGGCTTGAGAAGCCGGTGCCGGATACCCAACTTGTATGCGACTTGCTGGGGTGACACATTCCGCATATTCCGAATGAAACGTCGAGCGGCGTTTCGCCTGAGAACTGACATGTGAGTCGGTTGAAGCTTGAGCGTGTGGAGCACCCGGAGCCACACGTGGTTATATAAATAGAGCCGTGAATAGGGTTTTCCTGTGTGGATGTTGGTAAACATAAAGAGGGGGGTTCCCGGCGGTCGCGGACTATTTAATAGGGCCTGAGCGTCGGCAAACAGTCGATTGCCCAATGGGTCTGAGAGGGATACCGTCCTTGGCCGTTCGATCAGGACCAATGCCGATCCAGTCCAGATTTGGTGGATCGTGATCGCTCTCTTTGAGATGTCCTCGGCGGTCAGGGCCAAGCCTTCTGAGAGACGAAGCCCGAGTTCATCTAATAATCCGAAGAGCGGAGACTCTCGAGGAAACTGGCGCGCAATTTCCCGCAGAATCAGGTCTTGCTGTGAGATGGTGATGAGAGGAAAGCAACGTGTACACATATCGTGTGTCCTTTCGGCGGAGCGAGTAATAAGTGGCTCGGGCCGCGCGCTCCAGAGTGGCCGAACCTTATGGTGAGATGTTATTGGAAGCGGGCGGCCAGCGAGGAGGACGAAAAGTGCCAGGTTCCATCGGGTGGGGGCAGTTGCCCCGAGACGGTAAGGAGCAGGGAGCTAGGCGGCGTGCGGGTTATTCGGCTTGTCTTGGGGTGTCGACGATGGCGAAATCGGTGACTACGCGATCGTGAAATGGTGCTAGAGCATTGACCACCAAGTGTCCACGGACTGATTGGATGTGGTTGGATTTGGCAGGAAGAGATTGGATGTGGAATGTGCGTTTGAAAGCTTGGCAACGCCGCATCTAGTGCGACGATCCGGTGATTGTGTAGGGAATCAGGCGGAGGCGAGGGCTTCAGAGCATCGCTTTACGAAGGCGATGCTCTAGAGCTAAAACCTCTAGTAAATTAAGGATTTGGAGGAGTGCAGGCAGAAGCATTGCCCACTAACTGTCCACCGGAATTGCCGTTTTGATATTTTGAACGAATGAAGCCACAAAGCTTCTTAGAGGCATCGCGCATGTCTTCTTCATCGATGATGTTGTAGCGGTCAAACATGGAAGTCGTTTTGTGCCCGATGATCAACATGATGGTTTTGGGGTCGACACCTGCTCGTCTCAGGTTGCGAACACCGGTTCGACGGAGATCATGAAATGTGAGCCCTTCGTACCCCTTGAGACTCTGTGTCTTCGCTTTGGGGTTCTTCCACTTTCCTAGCCCGGCTGCCACGCATGTGCGATCCCATGGGGACCGAATGTCTTTGATACGCCCTCCATTTTTATGGCAGAAGTACAGGCAGTCTGGATAGAGCACGCTTGTTTTTGTGTCCCACGACGCCATAAGGTCATAGGGATCACCGCTGAGGATGATGAAGCGAGGTTCCCCATTTTTTGTCTCTCCAGGGCGGAGGTCAATCGTGACCTCCTTGGCTTGATGGTCAAAGGCTACCTGAGTACGAAGAAGTCCAAGAATTTCCTCTAAGCGCATGCCGGCCCAATGCCCGATCGTTACAGGCACTTGCACCCATTCAGCTTGACTGCTCCGGAGGCGTTCAAAATCAGGCCAATTCACGAACCCGTTTCGCGGTGCATTCTCTTTGAGGGGATGCCAAATGGGCTTCTTATTTACTAGCGGTGGATCTTCTTCGAGCCCGAGTTGGAAGCCTCTCAATAAGATCGAAATGCGCCTATTGACAGTCCCTGCCTCAAGTAAAATTGGAGCCCTGTTACCCGGCATCTCTTGAGGAACTGTGCGCCATTCTTTTGCCAACTCTTTCAAATAGCGTCCGGTTACGAATGTTGCTGGCTTCCCCCCAATAAGGTCTTTCCAGAATTTGGTGGTTCTTTCCATGTCGTCAACAGACTTACGCCCATTTAACACATAGTCTTCAATGACTAGATCCATAAGCATCGAAACGGTGGTCGTTGACTCTTTGGGCCATCCAAATAGTCCGGCGTAATGCTTTTCATACAACGAGTTAACGACTTGCTGGGCGGTTTCTCGGCTTCCGTGAATGATCTTCCGGACACGTCCGGCCTTCCGGCCCGGATGGACGTCAATCAACTGTCTATTGCGACCGATGTTCTTAATCATAAAACCACTACTCACCTGCTGAGTGCTTTCGTTCCCAGTCTTCAATGACATGAAGTGCAACGCGCCAGCGGGCGCGGGAGCCGTCGCCTAGTTTCATGGCTGGTATGCCTCCCGGCTGGCCGAGCACGGCCCGATACAGATATTCGACGGAGACTTGCCAGCGCTGGGCAAGTTGTTTGGGTGTGAGAAATTCATCTGGTGGCATCGTTCCGCTCCTTGCAGTTGTTCGAAGTGCACAATTGCGCTTCGTTCGGTGCAGAGAGCGGAGATGGCTCCTCTTCTGAGCTTTTAGAGCGACGTTGTTCTGACCCGCCTACCTCACTTGCACGCTAGTAATCTCCACGCTGTGGTATCGCTGCTTACCTCTGATGCTAGGGCGATGAGTGGGGAGATACGAACAAGGATTCCTGTCAAGAAGGAGCAACTAATGGCAGTAGCAGGCAAGGGGGCGAAGAAGGGGAGCCGGGGTGGTCTCCACGGCGGTGTGGATGCTCAATGGCTCAATGCTGGGTCGGTAACGATGTACAGTGTACCCAGCTATGGTTGATTGGCTTTTGCGGTGATGAAGGGCTTTAGCATGCGCAGGACTGCGGCTTGTAATTCACGCTCTAGGGCAGGGGTTTGAACCAGGCGATAGGGGATCAACCACTCAGTTGTATCTTTCCGACGGCCTTGCGCCGCTAGGGCTTTGATACAATTAGGGTGGTCAGAAGGTGATAAGCGCAAGGTCACCTCAATGGTTTCGATCCGAAGGCCGACGGCGCCGTCTTCGTCGTCTTCACAAAACACTTCACATGCGAGATCTCCGTCCTCCAAGACGCGTGCGAGTTTTCGTAACTCTGGGATGAGCATCTTTTGTGCGAGAAGCTGAAAACGTTGCTGAGCTGGATTCGTAGTGGAGTATGAGCCGATCGTGGTTTTATATTCTTCGAGCTGTTCTCGCAGGCGGGAATACTGTTCCTGTTCTTGTGTCTGCATGCTGGATCCTTTTGTGTTGAGTTAGTGAGCATTAGTGCGGTTAGTAGATAATCAACCGATCAATGCAACGTTCGAGTGCTGAGGAGAACGTTGTCTGGGTACATCGCCGATAGAGGAGCGCATGGTCCTTTTCCACGGCGTGGCTCCACCCGAACCGGATGGTGAGCCGCATTGACACCGCATCATGTGGCTGACGAACACTCCAACAGTCCATGTCTCGTCAAAAAATACGCCACATGGGAATCTCGTCCAATTGGACCACCGTGCAGGCTGGGATCCCGGCTTGCTGCAGGAGCGTCGCCAGGCGTCGGGCCAGTGGGATGAGGTCGATTTCCGCGAGGGCCAGAAAGCGCATCCGTGCGGAAGCTGGATCCGGGATGAGCAATCCGTGCTCTTCATAGCGCCGCAGTTGTCCTTGTAGCTTTGGATAGGCGTTGCGCACGCACGGTGTCGTGTATCCCGGCTGAATGTAGTTGGCTCACTCCATTTCTGGCTTTTCGCTGGCCCGCCTAGGCCCCAGGATCCTCAGGACGACATCTTCGACGACTTCCATGACGTGCCCGAGGTCGAGTTCCAGGTCCTCATAGGCGATAAGTGCTGTGCACTCATCCTCTGGGTTGGCGCGGCGACAGGCGGACAGGTGAAAAAGGTGCGGGTTCTCGTCAGGACCGAACTTAATCGCAATGTTAAACGGCTCGATCAGCAGGTGCACATCGCGCCGTTCTTCGGACAGGTCATATACCGTCGCCCGAATCCCTTCCGCCTGAAGTGTTTCCTGAAGTGCCGTCACAATGGGAGTCAGCTGCAAGGGAGCCACCTGGCGGAACCGCTCCCAGCTCTGCTCTCCAGCCGGGAGAAGATCCCCGGCTTTCCACTCGCGGATCTTGCTGCGTAAGTGACGGAATCGGGGTTGTGGTCTTGGTGGCATAGAAAACTCCTTTTGTGGATGGTCGTACGGTGGTCAGGCGCTACGGCTGTCATATCCTTTTGCCCAACCGATTCAGAAGCTCGTCTCTGGCTGGCTCGCTTCTTCTGGTGGGTGGAGACATGTCCCCGTAGAGTATGAGTGGGTGAAGCTTTGGTGTAGTAATCGGGTGACGGGAATTCTCAGGCGGAGTGGGGGAGTATCTGACCCGCCAGGTTATGATCGAGAGATAGATTCGGCGATTCTTCGATGGCTACTGGGCCCACAGGAATGATCAGGGCGAGGATGGCCCGGGCGCACATAGGGGACCACAGGGTGAATAGAAACGAGGAGAGAGATTGCCCGCGACGGTCTTGATGAGAGAGCGGCCTACGAGACGAGCGTTCGAAGGTCTTTGATGAGCATAAAGAGATGCAACGGATCGCTTGGGGAAGGGAGGAAATCGAAACGCTCGTAGAACTGTTTCGCCACCTCATCTTTGGCATGGACCACCAGGGCACGAATTCCGGCGATATCAGCGGCCTGTAGAGTCCGTAGTGCCGCATCTTTCAAGAGCGCGGCACCCACGCCTTGTTTCTGCCAGTGGAGGTCTACAGCTAACCGAGCAAGCAGCATGATCGGAATGGAATGTTTTGCGAGTCCCTTCTTTAATCGTTCCGGGGCAATGTCTTGTTCAACCGATCCCACCGCGAGTGCGTAATAGCCGACGACGGTGTCGTCGACCACCCCCACATAGGTTTGAGATCCTCCGCTGTGTTGATTGGGGAGGGCGTATTGCTGGAGAAAACGATTCAGATCTTCCCGCCCACAGTCGAACGTATCAACGGTGTGATGTCGCTGAAGCTTTTCGATCTTTCGAGTCACCGCTTGTTTGTTGTGCGGTGAAGAGGGGGGACGTCAAAGAATCCTGGCTTAGTCAGGAGTTCTTTCATGCGAGTAAGGGGGCGAGTGGGAGCATCGAGCGCCGTCTGAAACTCAGCCCATTGCGCTTTGCTCAGCAGGAAGGTGCGACGATCCGCCAGAGTTTCATCAGCGCGGGCCAGTGCACTTTCACGGACAAAGTCACTCACCGACCGACTGGAAACAGATGCCGCTGCTTCCAGTATCCGTTTATCTGAGGAACTCAGCCGAAGATCCAGTTTCTCACTGCGAACGGCGCGTACGGCCATCGTGTCACCTCTCTTGGTTATTGAAGGTAGCCCACGAATGAATCATTGTCAAGACAGTGTCATGACAATGATTCTCGATGAGGTAAAGCACAGCATGCGATGGAATTTCAGTCGGCGATTGAGGGCTATGGTGTGTTGTGCTGATGATTAGGGGGGGGTGACGAGGAGGAAGTGGAGCTGAAAAGTGAATCGGGGTTTGAAGTGGGGTATTGTAGAGCCTGAAAATTGATCGTCTCTAAGCCCTGGGAGCTGGTTTGCCGCCCATGGTCTTGGACAACCATTTGGACAACCAATCGGGCGAAATAGGCTGAAAAATGCTGAAATCGTGGTTTCTTGAAGGGGCCGAATGGAGCTGGATTTTAGCAATATTTTGAAGGGGATGTGGTGCCGAGGGACAGAATCGAACTGTCGACACCAGCCTTTTCAGGGCTGTGCTCTACCAACTGAGCTACCTCGGCACGACACGGGGACTCACTTCTGGAAAGTGGTGGACGATACCGCAGAAGCCGTGATTGGGTCAAGGCCAATTGAACGTATCGTGCGAACTTTTCGAGGACTTGTCGGGGCGGCGACTCATGACTCAAGTCACCGCCCCGTGAATACCGCAGTCGTTATTTCGCGGCGACGATTTCCAGCAGTTCCACTTCAAAAATAAGCGTGGCGCCAGGCTTGATGGCGGGTGGTGATCCGCGATCTCCGTAGGCCAGATTGGCCGGGCAGACGAGGCGGCTCTTGCCGCCGACCTTGATTTGCTGCACGCCTTCCGTCCAGCACTTGATCACTTGGCTCAAGGGGAATGTGGCCGGCTCGCCGCGCTTTACGGAGCTGTCGAAGACGGTGCCGTCGAGCAGTGTCCCATGATAATGCACCTTGACGGTATCGGTCGGTTTTGGGGTGGCGCCGGTTCCTGGCTTGATCGTGGTGATGACAATTCCGGACTCCGTCTTTGTGGAGCCTTTATCAGCTGCGGCTTTGGTGAGATAGGTTGCGCCGGCTTTCTTTTCCGCGTCCGCAACCACGGCTGCCCGGGCTTGCTGGAGCTGCTGAATTTTCGGGCCGAATGTTTGAAGATCGGCTTTCGGTGTGCGCTTCAAGGCACCATCGGTGAGGCCGGACTTGACGAAATCCAACTCCGATTCGGACAGGGCGAAGGTGCCAAGCGATTGGCTGATCGCCAGGCCGAGAGCGTACAGCGTTTTTTGGTCGTCATTCGTCGGCTCTCCCGATGCGGCAAACGCCGATGGGCCGGCCAACAGGGCAATGATTACGGCAAATACTGCGAACATGCGCATGAGTCATCCTTTCTTGATGGTGGCGGTGGGAACGGTCGACGAATCTTACCTTACGATATGAAGGTGCTTCGCACAACAGGAAAGAATTGAATGGGGGAGCTGCAGGGATGATTGGAGCCAGCCGGCTGATGGGTTAGGACTTATGGCTGGGGCGCTGGATGGCGGAGAGGGAGGGATTTGAACCCTCGGTAAGGATATTCTCCCTACGACGGTTTAGCAAACCGTTGCCTTCGGCCACTCGGCCACCTCTCCACGACCAGTTGCATAGGGGTCTGTCCGCAGGCGGGCAGAGTCGTCAGCGCGGTTACGTCGCTCACGAGCGGGCTGATATTACCTCAGCCGGTGCAAGAGGTACAAGTGAAAGGTCTTGGCCGTCTGGTTAAAAGTTTGGCCGGGTCATGCGGCGTTCCTGGTGTCCCATTGAAGGCTTTGGATGTGACGTCTGGACTTGGCTAGAAGCATGAAGGCTGTCGAGTAAAGGTGTTGTGCCAGGTGAGTTGTCTCGGCTGAGTGCATGGGGAGCGTGGAGATGGCAGGTGCGGATGCATCCTGAGCGAGGGGTGTCTGCTCCTCACACAAAGGCTCCGCTGAGATATGGGAGAGAGGGGCGGTGTAGCGAAGTTCGATGGTGCTTGGCCGAATCACTCCGCTCAGCGCGAGCAGGTGCAGGGCTTTCTTCTTTTGAGCGCGTGTTTGCCGATAGTGAGTCCATCGTGTCAAAGGCATGGATCTGTCTCCAGTGGTGCGTATGCTGTGTTGAGGGCGACCCGCTACATCCAAAGCACTTTTCCGAAATCTTTATCGATGCCTCTGGGGTGGTGGCAATGGGTGCATCGCGCAAACAGTGTCGCGGCTTCCGGGGTAAGCGACGAGCGAAGGACTATTTGGTAGATGTGTCCGCCGCAGGAAGTGCAGGCTTTCCCTCGGATCTCTCTGCGAATGGCTCCGATCTTGCCAACTTGTTTTTGCATTTGCTCCCTCCTTGTCCCGGGCTATTCCTGATGTCATATCCGCTATGCGCAGGTGGTGTCAGGATAGGCGAGGCCGTGCGGGCTGGAAATACCGTAGAGGTAGGAGTGCACCAACCGAAAGAGGGAGGTGGGCTAGAGCTCTGCGGTTCATATTCGGCGCTTCAGATTATCTAATGCATAGCTATATCAATAGTTTGCGATTGAAATATTAATGATATGGATTTGATTGTGATCGGGTCGAGTGTTGCCATGTGGCGCTGAGTGAGTGGATGCAATGGAGATGTGAATGGAGGCGAGATGGGGAGGTTGTGACTGTCCGATGGGTATATGGCGGAGGGGGCGAGATTTGAACTCGCGGATAGGTTGCCCCATCTCCAGTTTTCAAGACTGGCACGTTCGGCCGCTCCGTCACCCCTCCGAGCCGTAGGAAGATATGTCGCACTACTTTCTGATGCAGTCAAGCCCTCCCATATAGGGGCGAAGCGGCGTCGGAACGACAATGCTCCCATCCGCCTGCTGGTAGTTTTCCAAAATCGCGAGCAGCGTCCGGCCCACGGCAAGACCCGAACCGTTCAAGGTGTGGACGAACTCTGTCTTAGAGTCTTTCTTATTGCCCGTTGTGCGATAGCGAATATTGGCGCGACGAGCTTGAAACGCCTCAAAGTTGCTACAGGAGGAAATTTCACGGAAGTGCTGTTGAGAGGGCAGCCAGACTTCGATGTCGTACGTCTTCGCCGCTGAAAATCCCATGTCTCCCGAGCAGAGCGTCACGACACGGTACGGCAATCCTAGTCCTTGTAAAATGCTCTCCGCATGGCCGGTGAGTCGTTCGAGTTCACCCTGTGACTGGTCGGGAGGGCAAAACGAGACGAGTTCGACTTTGTTGAACTGATGGAGTCTGATCAAGCCGCGGGTATCTTTTCCGTAGGATCCGGCTTCGCGGCGGAAGCAGGGCGTATAGGCGGTATAGCGGATCGGCAATACTTCTTCGTCCAGCAATTCATCCCGGTGGAGATTCGTGAGCGGCACTTCAGCGGTAGGGATGAGAAAATAGTCTTCGTCTTTCAGACGGAACAGATCTTCCTCAAACTTGGGTAGTTGCCCTGTGCCGGTCATCGTCGCCCGATTGACCAGCAGGGGAGGGAGCACTTCCCGGTATCCGTGCTGTGTCGTATGGCGGTCGAGCATGTAGTTGATGAGCGCGCGTTCAAGTTGGGCTCCGGCGCCGGTCATGACGGCAAAACGGGCGCCGGCGAGCTTGGAGGCCCGGTCGAAATCGAGAATCCCGAGCGCCTCGCCGAGTTCCCAATGGGGTTTCGCCGGGAAATCGAAGGAGGGGCGGGTGCCCCATTGACGGATCTCGACATTATCCGAGGCATCCTGTCCTGGGGGGACGGATTCGTGCGGGACGTTGGGAATGCGCAAATTCAAATCGGCCAGTGATTCTTCAGCGCCACGCAGGGTGCCTTCAATCTCACGAATCCGATCCCCGACCTGTTTCATGGCGGCGACCGCTTCGTCTGCCGGCTCCTTGGCGCGCTTTAGTCTGGCAACCTCGTCAGAGCCTTTTTTAAGGTCGCTCCGGAGCTGTTCGACCTGCATGGTCAGATTGCGACGCTCATCAACCAGCGTCTTCATGGTGTCCCAGGGGACGTCGGTTCCCCGGCGGCCGAGGCGTTCGCGGATTGAGTCGAGATGGTCCCGTAACTGGCGTAGATCGTACACGTGGTACTCCTGAGAAAGTTTGAGGAATCTAGCATCGGGTTTAGGTAGAGTCAACGCAACGCGTGAGGCAAAGCGTGACGTAGCCGCGGCGCGGATTGCCGTGGATTGACAATCGCTATTCACGTCGCCACGATGACGCCATGCGAACGGTCTCCAATCCTCCAAATCCATTTGACTCGTCTCATCGTGAATTGCTGGAGCCTGCTCCCGCGGCAACTGTGCAGATCTTTCGCGACGCGAGCCGGGAAATCCTGAGTCGCAATGACAGCCCCGATCTTCCCTTTCGCTGGAGCGTCAATCCCTACCGCGGTTGCTTCCATGGTTGCGCCTATTGCTATGCCCGTCCTTCTCACGAGTATTGGGGATTCGGAGCCGGAACCGATTTTGAGTCCAAACTGGTGGTGAAGGAGGATGCGGCAACTCTGTTGCGTCAGGCTTTTGAGCGTCCGTCCTGGAAGGGCGAGCTGATCGTATTTTCCGGGAACACCGACTGCTACCAGCCGTTGGAAGCCTCGTACGGTCTGACGCGCGCCTGTTTAGCCGTCTGTGCCGAGTATCGGAATCCGGTGGGCATCATTACGAAGGGTGCATTGGTGTTCCGTGACCTGGATGTGTTGACGAAGCTGCGTCAGCAATCCTGGATACGGGTCTACTTCAGTATTCCGTTTGCCGATGAGGAGGTGGCCAGAAAGATGGAACCCCATGCTCCTTCAATCGGCAAGCGGTTGGAGGCGATGAAGGTTCTCTCTGCGGCGGGGATCTCGACCGGGATTTCAATCGCGCCGGTGATTCCCGGGCTTAACGATGAAGCGATTCCTGAGCTGCTTGAGCGGGCGCGGGCTGCCGGTGCGCGCACGGCGACGTTCAGCTTGCTGCGGCTCTCCGGTAGCGTGGAGTCCGTTTTTCTGGAGCGAATCAAGGATGCATTCCCGGACCGATTCGCAAAAATCACCAATCGCCTTCGCGAGGTGCGAGGAGGCCGGCTTTCCGAATCAGCCTTTTTCGATCGCCACCATGGATCGGGAATCTATTGGCAGATGATCGAGCAGTTGTTCGAGGTGGCGAGGCGTCGGGCTGGTTTTGCATGCGATCGGGAGGGTGCGATTCCCGATACGTTCAGGCGACCCGGCGGAGTTCAGACCGCATTGTTTCATGACGAGGAGGAAGGATGAAGCACAATCCCGGGTTTCTGAAGCTAGTGGACCAAGCCAGGGCGCGCGTCACGGAATGTACGGTGGCGGATGTACAGCGCCGCATCGCTCGCGGCGAGCAGTTTCACTTTATCGATGTACGGGAAGACCATGAGTTTGCGGCGGATCATGCCAAAGGGGCTTCCCACTTGGGTAAGGGAATTATCGAGCGTGATATCGAAACGATGATTCCGGAGAAGCAGGCGGCGATTGTCTTGTATTGCGGCGGCGGCTTCCGTTCGGTACTGGCGGCGGACGCTCTGCAACAGATGGGCTATACGAGCGTGGTATCGATGGATGGGGGAATCAAGGCCTGGAGAGAGGCCGGCTGTCCACTCGAAGGAGGGCAGCCGGCCTAGCCCGAGAACGCTACTTGTTTACGCGATCGAACTCTTTAATCACTTGTTCGGTGAGATCGACGGTGTCTTTGCTGTAGATCACGATTTTCACGGTCTGTTCGCTTCCGCGGTCGACCACAATCGAGAAGCCGCCCTTCTCGGCCACTGTTTGTGTGGCTGAGCCGATGCGCTTCATGTAGTCGTCGACGAGTTCTTTCTGCTTGCCCTGAAGCTCCTGATTGAATTCCTGCGCGCGCTTTTGGTAGTCCTGGATTCTTGTCCGGAACTGCGCTTCTTTGTCTTTCTTCTCGGCCTCGCCCAACTTGGCGAGTTGCTCTTTGAGCTGTTTTTCATAATTCCGCAGTTCTTCTTCGTCCCGGGAGAGCAGTTTCTGTCTCGTGGTGACGTATTCCTTGAGCCCTTCAAGCGCTTTCTTGCCGGCTTTGGATTTCTCAAGGACCGTCTGCGGGTCAACGACTCCCATCTTGAAGGCGTCAGCCGCCTGCACGGCCGTCGAGAGCGGTCCCAGCAGCAGAGAGAAGAGGGCGGTAACGATAATCGTCTGTACGACGGGGATGCGCATATGAACACTCCTTAGGCTAAGCATGACACGGATGTGCGGGTAAGCGTCGGTCAGAATAACGAGGCGATGAGAGCCTGTCAAGGCAGTGCGAAGGGGCTAGACGAAATAGCGACTGGTGTCGAATTGATGCTCCGTATTGTCGATGAGTCGCACGATGCTGTGACGATAGTCGCCGGATGCATCTTTGCCGGTGAGGTCCAGTTCCGGGCCGCTATCCATCAGGTTCCCTTCGGGATCGGCAATGACTTTCACCAGCGGTCGTTCGGCATCGGCTCGCTCGACCGCGGGTTTGAGGACGACGGCCAGCTCGTCGGTATTCAGCATGACGAGGCTGCCGATGGGGACGATGCCGACGCAGTTGACGAATAGCTTCAAGAGCGTTGCGTCAAAACTTTTCCCCGACTTGCCGAACATGATGTTCAGCACCTTGGAGGGCGACATCGGTTCGCGCCGGTACACGCGTGAGGAGGTCATGGCGTCGTAACAGTCGGCAATCATCAGGATGCGACCGGTGAGCGACAGTTTCCAGGGCGTCTTCAACTTAGGATAGCCGGAGTAATCGAGATTCATGTGATGCTCGAATGAGGCGGCGGCCATGCGGGCGGGAAGATTGGTAATTCCACGCAACTCCGCGAGGCTCAGTACGCCTTCGGTCGGATGATTCCGCATCGCGACCCATTCTTCGTCGGAAAACTCGCCGGGCTTATTCAGCACTTCAAGGGGAATCGTCGATTTGCCCATGTCGTGAAACAGCGCAGCCAATCCGAGATCCGCCAGCGCAACCTTGGGATAGCCGGTACGGTTGGCCAAGGCAATCGAGAGCAAGGAGACGTTGACCGAGTGGTTGTGCGTGTATTGATCGTGGCATCGCAGGGTGGTCAATCCCAAGAGGGTGGCCTCGTCCTGCATCATCAAATCCACGATGTTCTGGATGGCTCGCTTCGCCTGCTTGAAATTGACCGTGCCGCCATCCCGCACAGACTTCTCGAGCCCTCCGACGGCGCTGGCGGCTTTGGCATAGGCATTCTTGGACTGGATTTTGTGTTGGACTTTCGGGTCCGTGGTTGTTTCACCAGGCTTCCCCGAACCGGATCCGGTATTCAAGTCCTCGTGGAGCTCCAACTCGCGAGGATCTTCCAAGTCGATGCCATTGACTTCGCGCGCTTTCAGCTCTTGCCGGAAGTCGTCCACGGATTTTGTGGCGGGATCCAGACTGACGAAGAGATAGGCGAATTCCCGAAGGTCCTTCGATGTCACGGCGGAACCAAATGTCAGGCCGCCAATTTTCCACTTGTTCAGTGAATCGATGATGCTGCCGATGACGGCCATCTGTTGGGCATTGACCTTCAGGTGACTTTCGCCGAGGAACAGAAAGTCGTTTTGCAGTCGTAAGGTCACCGGCTGATCGTGGGCCAGCGTTTGAATCAGCGTGAGCATGGTCTCAACCGGCTTGTCCAGCGCGGCGTTCGTCCGGCCATGAATCTTTGAGGTCTTGATGAGTGTGTTGAGTTGGGTAATCAGCTGGAAGCCCAGCATGACGAGTTGCTGATCGAGGATGTCGCCGGCCTCGGATCCGTGGCCGATTTTTTGCGACAGGGATTTCTCGTGGGTCAGCAGCGGCTGCGTCTGGTCGTTTTTAGCGGCTGGCTGAACGAGCTTGAAGTCACTCACGGGGCGTCCTCATGTAACGTGGGTTGAGGCGTGCTTGCCTTGGACTGCTTATGCAGTTGCGAGATCGCCATGGTGCAGGCCTGGCGAACCGCGGCGCTTCCTTTTTTCTTTCCGAGTTCTAAGGTGGCGATTGCGGCGGGGGTGGCCAGTTTTCCGAGGGCTTCGGCGGCCAGCACGGCACATTCCTCTTTCTTCTTCCTGTTGGTCCAGGCCCATTCGGTGAAGAGACCCTGCCAATAGGGAATGGCTTCATCTCCGCAGGTGGCGCGGATCGCTTGATACAGTCCGCGCTTTTCGCTCAACGGGCGTTCCAGAAATGTGTCGTCGGAGAGGATCGGGGTCCACTGAGGAAACGGAGCGGTGTATTGTCCGGTGGCCAACAACTTCAATGCGGCGATACGAACAGTATCCTCGGCATCGGACAGGCAGAGGATGAGTCTGGCGCCGTTGCCGTTAGGCCTGAGCAGACCGAATACCCGGACCGCTTCCTTGCGGACCTGCGCATCCGGATACCGCACGAGTTTTTCAACCGCTTCGGTGAATATCGGATTGCTCCACTTGGCGACGATGGCCAGAAGATTTCTGACATAGACCGGTCGTCGATCGGTGAGGCCTCGAATCAACGGTTCAGGGTGGTCTTGGGCTAAGGCGTGGAGCGTTTCTGCCACAATCGCCTGATGGGCGGCGTGTTCAAGATTGGCCATCAGTGAGCAGAGGAGGGATACGGCGTCAGAGCCCATCAGAAGGAGCACGGTCGAGAGTCCTTCGGTGTTGGGGTTCGGCGTCCGATTCAGGTACGACTCGATGGCCTTGACGTGTTCCGGTTTGCCCAGGCCGGTCAGAAGGGTGGCCAGCTGTTGCTTATGGGCTTCGGCGATATCCGGACGGACTGCCTCGGTTTCGTGGAGGATGCTGAGGACGGACTCAAGCACGGCCCATTTCCCCGCTTGAAAGAGCGCCGTGATGACGTGGCCCCACAGGGAGAAGAGTTTGGTCAGCAGGGCCGGAGATTGTTCCGACGCCAGAATCGCGGTGAGCACGTCGAGAATGTACGTCGTACTGTCCTGCTGGCTCTCTTCTTCGATTTCTTTCGCGAGCGCGGCAAGCTCTTCCTCCGTCACTTCGTATCCCACCAGTCCGGATTGAAACCGCGTGGCTTGACGGCTGCCTTCTCCCGATCCCGGTCGTTCGCCGGTAGCCGCGCTTCCATCAGTGGTGCCAATTCCGGTTCCCGTTCCGATTCCAATTCCGGTTCCGGTGCTCTGCGATTTTCTTGAGCGTTCGCGGTCAAGCAACTCGCGGAGCGTGCTGTCCGATGAGGACATCCCGGTGTCGAGCTTCAGGAAGGCGTCCGATCCTCCTGACGCTTTTGCGATTTCTTCCGCCGTGACCAGCGTCAGAGCGGCCAGGTTCTTTTGCCAGAGGCGGGTGACAATGTCGTCGTCGTTCTCTTTGTCCTGGCTTGCCCAGAGGGCATCGAGAAAGAATGACAGGTCTTCCTGCGTCAACCCTTGATGGAGCACGAGTTCGCGGATACCGTCGGCGTAGAGTTTGAAGGCGAGATTCTCGCTGCCCCCCTCTTTTTCGGCCTGGTAGACGACCTCGTCTTTGCAGAGCAACTCCGAACGGGTGACGAGAAAGGTAAGTTTGGCGTAGGTGCCAAGATGACTGGACAGCTCTTCGAAGAGCTGCTGGGAAAATTTCAGCGCTACCGGATTGGTGGCTCCGTAGGTGCGATTGGATTTGGCGGTCTTATCGAGAAGCTTTAAGACGCGCTTGACCGAGGCGACCTCAGGATCTTCCGTTCCCTTAGCCGCGACCGCGGCTGCCATCATCTCTTGTGCGGCCTTGAGATCAGACATAGTGATACACCTATCGGGAGGTCGAAAATTCGTCAAGGAAATCAGTATTCTCGACTAGCTGAACTCACGAAGGATTGTGCGAGTGCCATGGCTTGTCAGACCTGTAGGCGGTCAGTACAATCGCTCCACTATGACCTCAATGCCGCCTGTTCGGATCATCTGCTTCGGTGACAGCCTGACCGCGGGGTTCCAATCTCCCACAAGAGAACACCCTCAAGGCGGCTCCACGCCCTATGGAGAATCACTACAAGAGAGACTCGGATCGGCCGGGCAGGTTTCTATCAGCGGGATCTGCGGCGAACTCACGGGGGAAATGGTCATGCGATTCCGGAAGGATGTGCTGGCGCACGCGCCTCACTATGTCGTGATCCTGGGCGGAACCAACGATTTAGGGTGGAACGGACCGACGCATGAAATCATGCGCAATCTAGTGAAGATGTACGAGCAGACCCTGGCTGCCGGAGGAGTGCCGGTGCCCGTAACGGTGCCGTCTTTGCGAGTCGAGGATGCAGGGAACAGTCGTGAAGGAATGGACTGGGTCGCCGGTCATTTAGAGCGGCGGTACGAGCTGAATCATTTGATTCTCGACTATGGTCGAACGAAGAATCTCTCGGCCATCGATCTCTTCACCGCCACAGCTGAGCCTGAGACGAATCTGTTAGCCCGTGAATATTCTAACGACGGATTGCACCTCACCACCGCCGGCTATCGCCTTTTTGCTGACCTGGTGTATCAGCAAGTCCTCCAACCTGCCTTGTCAAAGTCCTCGTAGCTCCAATGCCCTCACCCCTCCAACCGGTGACCGACGCGGATTTCGATCGGGTGGTCGAACGCGCCATGGTTCCGGTACTCGTCGAGTTCTGGAAGCCGGGCTGCGGCCATTGCAAAGTGTTAATGAAGGAACTGGAACAGCTGCAGGGTGAACTTGGAGAGAAGGTCCTGGTTCTGACTATGAATGTCGACGAGAATTTTCAGATCCCGGCCGAATTAGAAGTGTCCTCGCTTCCGGCCCTCGCTCTCTATCGCCGCGGCTTATTTGAACGATTTATTGGTGGGCTGGGGAAGAAAGAGGAAATCCTGCGGCAGCTTCAGATCGGTTGAGAAGGGTCTAGAGCGTCCGCCAGGAGCGGCCATCGTTCTGGATGAGGCGGTCGGCTTCGACCGGTCCCCAGGTGCCGGCTTGGTACTCGGGGAGCCAGCGCTGGCCGGACTGTTGCCACCCTTCGAGGATCTGAGTGATCCAGGCCCAGGAAGCTTCCACGGCGTCGCGGCGCATGAAGCGTGAGGCGTCACCGGCCATCACGTCCAAGAGCAGCCGTTCATAAGCCTCAGGTGACGGTCTGCCGAACACTTCTCCATATTTGAAATTCATTTCGACGGGGTGGGTTTGCGCTCTCGTCCCAGGAACGCGTGAGACGATGCGGAGCGACAGGCCTTCTTCCGGCTGGATGCGCAAGGTCAGCACATTCGGTGCCTGTGGTGATAGTCCGTTGGCGTTGAAGAGAATCTGAGGGATGTCTTTGAACTGCACCGCCACTTCACTCGCGCGGAGCGGTAGGGCTTTCCCGGTGCGCAAGTAAAACGGCACGCCGGACCAGCGCCAGTTTTCGACGAAACATTTCACCGCCACATAGGTTTCCGTGGTCGAGGTAGGGTTCACGCCTTTCTCCCGACGATAGCCCGGCACTGCTTCGCCGTGGGCGGTCCCTTCGGTGTATTGCGCGCGCGCCGTAAATGTCTCGACATCTTTGCCGGTGATCGGGCGCAGGCAGCGGAGCACCTCCATCTTAGCGTTGCGGACCACATCCGGGTCGAGCGAGTAGGGCGGCTCCATCGCCACCAGGCAGAGCAGTTGGAGTATGTGGTTCTGGACCATGTCGCGCAATGCGCCGGCTTCCTCGTAGTAGCTGGCCCTGGTTCCGACGCCTTCGGCCTCGCTCACCGTGATCTGGACGTGGTCGATGTGCTGGTGGTTCCAGATCGGTTCGAAGATGCTGTTCGCAAATCGCACGACCATCAGATTCTGAACGGTTTCTTTGCCCAAATAGTGATCGATTCGGAAGATCTGCGATTCGTCGAACACCCGACCGGTGACGGCATTGATTTCCTGGGCCGATTTCAAATCGCGTCCGACCGGCTTCTCGACAATGATGCGGGCATAGGGGGCTTGTCCGTTGGCTTTGATGGCCACCCCGGAACTAGAGAGCCCTTCGCATACTGGGGTAAATGAACTCGGCGGGATACTGAGGTAGAAAATGCGGTTGCCCGGCAACTGAAACACGCGCTCGAGTTCTTCGGCGCGGGCTTTCAACCGGACATAGGTATTCGGGTCGTCGTTTTCACCGGCCATGTAAAAGAGATGGCTGGCAAAGGCGGCCCACGTATCTTCGATGAGCGCCTGGCGGGAGTGTTTCACCACACCGTCGCGCACGGTCGCGCGAAACTCTTCGTCGCTCATCGACTTGCGGCCGAGTCCGAGCACGACAAAGTTCGACGGCATGAGCCCGTCGAGGAGCAGATTGTAGAGCGCCGGGATCAATCGGCGTTTGGCGAGATCGCCCGATCCTCCGAAGATGACGAGTGTCGTCGGCTCGACGGGAGGCAGGGTCTCCTGAGCCGGACTGATCTCAATGCGTGATTGTGATGTGGGCATGCAGGGCTCGCTCCTCGTGACGGGTGTTACCGCCGTACGGCATGCCCGCCGAAGGCGTTACGCAGCGCCGCCAGCATTTTTTCCGCAAAGGACTGATCCTGCCTGGAGCGGAAGCGCGTGAAGAGGGCCGTGGTGAGCGTGGGAACCGGTACGTCCTTTTCAATCGCGTCCGCGATCATCCAGCGTCCCTCGCCGGAATCCTGCACAAAGCCCTTGAGCTTATCGAGTCTGGGGTCGTCCTTCAGTGCGTCGACGGCCAGTTCCAGCAGCCACGAGCGCACCACGCTGCCATGCATCCAGAGGTCGGCCACGCGGCCCAGGTCCAGGTTGTATTCACTCTTGGACATCAATTCGAATCCCTCGGCGTAGCCCTGCATCATGCTGTACTCGATGCCGTTGTGCACCATTTTCACGTAGTGCCCGGCGCCTGGTCCGCCCACGTGGGCCCAACCGTTTTCGGGTGCCAGTGTCGTGAAGAGCGGGGTGAGCCGTTTCACCGGGGCTTCTTCCCCACCGATCATCAGGCAGTAGCCGACCTTGAGCCCCCAAATCCCGCCGCTGGTGCCGGCGTCGACGTAATGGAGTTGCTTCTTCTTGAGGTCGGCGGCCCGACGAACGTCATCGTGAAACCGGGTGTTTCCGCCATCGACAATCGTGTCACCCGGCTGAAGCAAGGCGGCGACGGCTTGCACGGTTTCTTCGGTCGGCGCGCCCGATGGCACCATGACCCAGACGGTGCGCGGGGCGGTCAGTTTGCCGATCAGATCGGGGAGTGATGTGGCTGCCACGCAGCCTTGTCCCTCAGCCTGTTTGACGAGATCTGCCGAGCGATCGAAGACGACCACCCGGTGGTTGTCCCGCCGCAGCCGGGTGACCATGTTCATGCCCATTTTCCCGAGCCCGATAAATCCCAGTTCCATAACGACTCCTTGGCATCCGTGCCGAGAACGGACGTGAGCGGTGAATCGATGCATAACGGGAACGTGAGGGATCCGTTCCCATGTCCTGTGACGGTTCGAATTCTTACAACTGCAGGGGGTCCCGGTCCGCTAGATAGAGGGTGCTAATCGATTCGAGCGGGATTCGGGACGTCCTTAAAGAGTAGATCGGCAATTTGCCGCCCAAAGTTGAGTCGTTCCGAAAGATTTGCGGTGAGGAGGAATCGAGCCGCCAGTTCCGCCAGGGCCGGTTCGCGGGAGGACATGAACCGGTGGATATCGACCGGGGCGGTCAGCCAGAACCCCCTGATCCGGAAGAATGCCATCGTGCATTCTTCAAAAAACAGCGTGAGCAGATATTGGGCCAGGGCCGGCTTTTCAGTCACGTCCTGAGCCTTGCCCAGTAAGTGGAGGCATTCGGCCTTCAGACGGATTTGCTCGTTCATCGAGGCCGGAGTGGGGCCTTGTCGGAATCGCTGGTTGGCTTTTTCGATCAGCTTGGCGCTGATCCCGTCATGGTCGAAGAGAAGGCGGGCTTTCCGCAGCAGCGAGGGCAGGCGAGTGGAGTAGGCGAGTTCGTCCTCGACCAGCTTATGCCCAAAGTAGCGGATATCCACCAGCCGTTCGCCGGCCCGCAAAATTTCGTGCCCTTCGCGATCACCCTTGACGAGGGCGATGAGATCGATATCGCTGTGGGGGGTGAGGGCGCGGCGCGCACCGGATCCCACCATGAGAATACCGACCAGGTCGCCTCCCCGGCGGCCGCGAATGTGTGTGAGCGCCATCTCGACGCTGTCATCGAATCCCGGCGGTTCAGGAATGGGCGGCTGCTCAGGCGGTTCAGGGACTTCAAGAAGCTCGGCGTTCAGTTCTTCCCTGGTTGGGACCGGGGTGGAGAGGGGACTGTCCATCATGCTCCGGGGACTTGTTGAAGGTGTTGCGGCAATGCACTGAGCCATTGTTCGAAGGGCTGTTCGGCGTCAACGATGATTTCGAGTTTTCCGTTGTGCAGGCGGCGCACGACACCCGGGGTTTCCGGGGAAAGCGGGATCTCGACCCATTCCCGGTTGAGCCCCAGCGCGTCGGTCACTTCGAGAATGCGGCTGATCTGTTGGAACGACACCACCTGGAGGGTCATCGCGGCTCCTGTTGATCGATGGGGCGCATTGTATGTGTCGTTGAAAGGAGGTGTCAACGGACGCCGCGGTCAGCGGAGGACTTGGGCAAAGACTTCGGCGGCTTCGTCGATCTGTTTCGTTGAAATATTTAAATGGGTGACGGCGCGAAAGCTGCGGCCTCCGATCGCGTGGATGAGCACGCCGTGGTCCTTGAGTTGGGTCACGAGATCAGCCGGGGCCAGGCGATGGTCGGGGACATCGAAGATCACAATGTTGGTCTCGACATGTTGTGGCGCGATGCGTACGGCCGGAATCTGCTGCAATGCACGCGCGAGTTTCTTGGCATGGTCATGATCGTGCTTCAGTCGGGCGACATGATGCTCGAGCGCATGAATGCCGGCGGCCGCGAGGATGCCGGACTGGCGCATGGCCCCGCCGTACATGCGGCGGAAGCGGCGGGCGCGTTCGATCAGCGGGATATCGCTGGAGACCAGCAGGGAGCCGGCCGGCGCCCCGAGACCCTTGGAGAGGCAGAAGGACACCGTTTCGAAATGTTGCGCATAGGTGGCGGCCGGCAGGGTCGTCGCGGCGACGGCATTGAACAGTCGGGCGCCGTCGAGATGCATCGGGATTCCGTGCTTCGTCGCGATGGCGCGAATTTTTTCAATGGTCGACAGCGAATAGATGGTGCCACCGCCGCTGTTGTGTGTGTTTTCGATGCAGATGAGTCCCGTCGGAATGGAGTACGGATCTGTGGGTCTGATCGCCGCTTCGACCTGTTCAGCCGTCATGATGCCGCGCTCGCCGACGACCCAATGCAACTGGACGCCCGCGAGGGCGCCGGCGGCGCCCTGTTCATACCGCACGATGTGCGACTTGCTCTCGACGATGACTTCCTGTCCCGGCTGGGTGTGCGCACGGATCGCCAACTGGTTGCCCATGGTGCCGGAGGGTACGAACAGCGCGGCGCGTTTGCCGAGCAAGGCGGCGGCCATGTCCTGCAGTCGATTGACGGTCGGGTCTTCCCCATAGACATCGTCCCCCACTTCGGCGCGCGCCATCGCTTTGCGCATGGCATCGGTGGGTTGCGTGACGGTGTCGCTGCGGAGATCGATCATGAGGCCTCCTGAGGCAGGATGCTGAAACAACCTGCCAGCGGCGTTCTCGCATCGCTCAGGTCCTCAACGTACTCCAGAAAGTACGCCTCGGTCCTTCGCTCGCTGCGGTCTTGCTGGACAGTCTGTTTGAGCATCCTGCTGATGAGCGTGTGAGTAGTAGATATCCCGCGCCCATTCTAGCAAATTTTTTCTCTTGCGGGAGAGGAGAGCGGTGGGGCACTGTCTGGAGACGAATCGGAAGGAGACTGTGTCGCAGTTGTCGATCTGGAAATGGGTGAAGGCCGAGCCGGAGGAGCGGGTGCCGCTGCTCTGGTCGTTTGTCTATTTCTTCTGCCTGTTGTGCGGCTACTACATGCTGCGGCCGGTGCGCGATGAGATGGCCATTGAAGGCGGCGTGCGGCACTTGCCCTGGATGATGACCGGGACGTTTCTCACGCTTCTCGTTGCCACGCCTCTGTTTGGATTCTTGTCGGCCCGGTTGCCGCGCGCGCGCCTGCTGTTGTCGGTCTATGGATTTTTCATCAGCCATCTGCTGCTGTTTTTTGCGGCGATGACGGCACAGTGGCATCCGGAGTGGATCGCCCGGGCGTTCTTCGTCTGGCTCTCGGTGTTCAATCTGTTCGTGGTGTCCGTGTTTTGGAGTTTCATGGCCGATGTGTTTGCCCCGGCGCAGGGCGTTCGGCTGTTCGGGGTGATTGCCGCGGGGGGGAGTCTGGGGGCGATCGCAGGCCCATTGGCGACAACGGGCATTACCTACCTATGGCCTATTCCTGTGTTGATGCTGGCGTCGGCGGGATGGCTGGCGCTGTGCGGGGTCTGTATTGCTCGACTGGACCGGTGGGCCGCGGTTCATGCGCCCTATGGGAAAACGGCGGCCGATGTGCCGCTGGGCGGCAGCATGTGGGCGGGGATTCGGGCGGTCGCGGCTTCTCCCTATCTCCTGGGCATCTGTGCGTATCTCTTCCTCCTCACGATGTCGGCGACGGTGCTGTATATGGAACAGACTGCGCTGGTAGGGCGCGAGATCTCCACGCCTGAAGCCCGGACTCGCCTGTTTGCCGGGCTGGATCTCATCGTGAATGTCCTGACGTTCGTGATGCAGGTGTGGGTGACGAATCGGCTGGTGCTCAGGTACGGGTTGGGAGCGGCGCTGCTGGTGCTTCCGGTTGTGACGGCGGCGGGCTTCGCGGCCATTGTGGTCAGTCCTCTGCTGCCAATCTTTCTGTCGCTCACGGTGGCGCGGCGGGTGGGAGAATATGCCATTGCCAAGCCGGCCCGTGAAGTGCTCTTTACCGTGTTGAATCGTGAGGACAAGTACAAAGCCAAGAACTTCATCGATACGGCCGTATCGCGAGGGGGCGATGCCTCGACCGGCTGGCTGGTATCCGGGGTCAAAGCCCTGGGGGCGACGACTGGCATCCTGGCCGGCGTGCTGGTGCCGATGATGCTGCTCTGGGGCTGGATCGGCTGGAGACTGGGTCGACAAGAAGCTGCGTTGCAGCGCGGAGAGCAGGCTGTATGTAAAGAATGAAGTTTGTACTGGTCTTCCCCCAGTTTCACGGACGGGTTGAAGCGGTTCACGCCGAGGGCAGTCACGAGGTCATTCATCACCCCTTCATAGTCGTTAAGCTCTTCGAGATGGACGCGCATGGCGTCACGGTCTAAGTTTGCGTCAACGCACAGGTTGAGGAGGTACTCCCGCCACGAAGATTAGTGGGCAGTCAGTTCAGTGACCACGGCTTCCATGAGTTTCTCGGCGGTATCACGAGAATGCGCAAGCTGGATTTCCAACTGGTCTACCAAGACCATCAGTTGATCCACTTTGGCGACAATGCGGCGTTGCTCGGCAAGGGGTGGAATAGGGATTGGATACGAGCTCAGGGAGCGCCCTGTGAGGTGCTTGATTGTTGCACCCGTGAAGTAGTTTGCGAGCACCCCGTTTTGGCAGTCAATCTGAAGATTCAGCGCCAAGAGCTCAGAAAGGACTGCATTGCATGGACGAATGCGATGCAGGGCTTTCTGGAAATACATTTCAGGAACTTCGTCGCGCCAGATGGCGCACCGACCTGGCTCTCCACCTTCACAAATCAATAAGTCGCCATGCTTTAGCCGAAGTTCCTCTTCTTCCCGTTCTTCAACGCGCATTTCCTTCACATCGTCGAGTCCGAACCGCATCCACTGCACGTTAGTGTTTCTGAGATAGGGCTTCAACTCCCCACGGTTCTTTTGTGCATCGAGCATCTTCCCAAGCCGCTGTTCGCCAACTCCTGCGAACCTAATCCAAGTCCATGAACTCGGGACATCCTGTCGCTCCTCCTCTTTCGTGACATCCCATCGCTTCATATCAACACCACATATACGAAGCGCACACTCCGCCGGTTCGTCGTTAGGGTCTTGAGGGACGAGTTTGCCTTGGACGGCGAGAGTAAGAATGGTTTTGCGGAGGTCCGCTGGGGGGATGCTGTAGGACTTGTGGGAGAACAGGTCGAGGTTGGCCGGGGTGGGCGCGTCGGCAAAGCGGGCCAGCGCTGCGCGGACGAGCACGGCGTGCCGCGTCTCCCGTTCCTGCTGCTGCCCCTCCAGCCGATCACACAACGCCATTAGCTCATCCACCTTCGCCACAATCCGTTTCTGCTCGGCGAGGGGCGGGAGGGGAATCGGTATGCTCGCCAACGCCTTGCCCGACATGTTTGAGATGCCTACGCCCTTCCGATATTTCTCGATCTCGCCGGTAGCGTTGAGCTTCTCTAAATAGCGCTGAACAAAGTAAGGATTGATCCCTGCGAAGAATCGCGCTCGGTGGACATGGTTTTGAAAGGAAATGTCGCGATCGTGCGGCCACACTGCGGCTCGTCCGGCCTCGCCTCCTTCGCAGATGAGGAGGTCTCCTTTGATCGCCGTGCAGCGTTCAAGCTCATCGTCCAGGATCGGCATTTGCCTGACCGCATTGAGTTGGAAGAATCCCCAATAAAGATTCGAAGTCGTGATGTAGTCTCGGAGATCCCCACGATTACGGCCCTTATCAAGTGTCTTCCCAGCGTTGTGGCGTGCAATATTACCGAAACGCACCCAAGTCCATCTCGCGGGAACCACATCCTCCGGTTCATCGCCCAAGATACTAGAGGTTCCGTTTGTAGCTTTGGCAGAGCTTTCGAGGCCAAGCCGCGTTTTGTCCTTCTCTACATCGCGCAACAATTCGCTAACTGGATCGTCGGCTTTGTGAGGTTCGGAAAGCTTTCCCTGCATCGCTAATCGCAGAATCAAGCTCCGCATCTTCGCCACCGCATCGGGCGCGTCGGCGAACTGGTCGAACTTCTCGAAGAAGGTTTCCAGCTTCATGTCTTGGCTTCTTCAGCACGGGTCCATTCGAGGAGCTTGGCTTTGAGCAGTTCCTTCGAGGGAAGGTAGAGCTGGTATTCCCTGGCGTGGATGTTGGCGCCTTTGGGCAGAGTGAGTTTTACCACGGCGTCTTTCTTCTCCTTACACAGGAGCAGGCCGACGGTGGGGTTTTCCTCCGGCAGTTTCACCTGGCGGTCGTAGTGGTTCACATACATCTGCATTTGGCCGAGATCCTGGTGGGTGAGCTTGTCGAGCTTCAGATCAATGACGACGTAGCAGCGCAGGAGGCGGTTGTAGAACACGAGGTCGAGAAAGTAGTGGTCGCCATCGAAGGTGAACCGCTTCTGCCGCGCCTCGAAGAGAAAGCCTTTGCCGAGTTCGAGGAGGAACTGTTCGAGATGGGTGATGAGGGCGGATTCGAGATCGGACTCGGAGTAGCGGGCGCGCTCTTCCAGACCGAGGAATTCGAGCACGAGGGGTTCCTTGAAGAGGTCTTCCGGTTTCGTGACGATCTGCCCTTCGCGGGCGAGGCGCTTGATGCCGGCTTTGTCGCGGCTGAGGGCGAGCCGTTCATAGAGGCTGGCGGCTTTCTGGCGTTTGAGTTCGCGGACGCTCCAGCCTGAGTTGGCCGACTCGATTTCGTAAAAGCTCCGTTCGTCCGGGTCGTTGATGTCGAGCAGCTCGACGTAATGTGTCCAACTCAAGACAAATGGGGGCGAGTTCGATTTTTCAGTCACTGCCTGAATAATTGCCGATGGGTCGGTTGCCGACCGGCCTTTTGAGGAGGGCAGTCTCAATTTTCCAGCCGGTGACTGAAGAATCTGAATCCGCTTCTGCCAGAGGAGGAAAAATCTCCGCATATTCGACAAGTTCACCACAGAAAACCCCCGCCCAAACTCCTCCGTCAGCCGCGCCGAAAGCTCCTTCAACAGTTCGGCCCCATACGCGGCCCGCTTTTCACCCTTCTGCTCATGCTCGACGATGCGGCGACCGATCTCGAAGTTGGTCATCACCTGAAACGTATCGACGACGGAAGCAACTCCTCGGCGGGCGGACTGGATGAGCTTGCGCACCTCCGTCATGAGCGGAGCGAGGCTGTCGGGCGTAGTCTTGGCCACGGCGGTTCGTGTAGCGACGACGGGCTTCTTTTTCATCGGGTCAGCGCCGCCATGAGCTGAGCCTTCAACTGTGCGCGTGTCTCGGCGATTTGGGCGAGGAGTTGTTCGTACTCGGGCAGCAGGTGGTCCACGTCGCCGGGGCCGGTGTCGGGGTTGTGCGGGTTTTTCAGGTCCAGGTTGAAGTTGCCGGCCTTGATGGTGTCGATGGAGACGCGCCAGGCCTGCTGGTTCTCCACGCGGGCTTTGAAGCCGTCTGCCTCGATGCCCCACCAGGCGCGCTCGCCTTCGAATTCCTCGATGCGGATAGGTTTACCCTTGTTGTAGCTCTTGGCGCCAGGTGGATATGGATGCTCGTAGTACCAGACCTCTGTCGTAGGCCGGCCCTTGGTGAAGAATAATAGATTCGTACGGATGCCGGTGTAGGGATTGAAGACGCCGTTGGGCAACCGAACGATGGTATGCAGGTTACACTCGTTGAGCAGCGCTTCCTTGATGCGTGTTTTGACGCCTTCGCCGAACAGCGTGCCGTCAGGCAGCACGAGTCCGGCGCGGCCGCCGGGCTTGAGGATCTTCATGAGGAGCACGAGGAAGAGATCGGCGGTCTCGCGGGTGCGGAACTCTGAGGGAAAGTTCGATTCGATGCCGTCCTCCTCCATGCCACCGAACGGCGGGTTCGTGACGATGACGTCCACTCGCTCTTTGGGCGACCAGTCGCGCAGCGGGCGCGCCAGCGTGTTGTCATGCCGCACGTTGGAAGGCACATCAATGCCGTGCAGCAGCAAGTTTGTCATGCACAAGACGTGCGGCAGGTGTTTCTTTTCGATGCCAGAAAAACACTCCTGAATGAAGGCTTCATCGGCTTCGGTCTTGGCCTGTTTACGCAAATGCTCAATGGCACAGACCAAGAAGCCTCCCGTGCCACAGGCCGGGTCAAGGATAGTTTCGCGCTTCTTCAGGCTGGGGTTCACCTGCTCAACGATAAATTGCGTCACGGCCCGTGGGGTATAAAACTCACCTGCGTTACCGGCAGACTGTAGATCCTTGAGGAGCTTCTCGTAGATATCGCCGAACATATGGCGGTCATCGGACGCATTGAAATCGATGTCGTTGATCTTGTTGATGACCTGGCGCATCAACGTGCCGTTCTTCATGTAGTTATTGACGTCTTTGAACGTCATGCGGATCAGTCCCGCAATCTTGTCAGCACCGCCCGAAAGATTCTCAAGCTTTGGCAGCAGCGTATTATCGACAAAATCCAGGAGGGCCTCGCCTGTGATCCCTTCAGCGTCGGTAGCCCACGTCCGCCAGCGGAGATGTTTTGGAAGCGGAGATTTGTAGGCGTCGTCGAAAAGCTCCCTCTGCCTCTCGCTATCGTCAAATATCTTGAGGAAGAACATCCAGCCGAGCTGTTCGAGTCGTTGCGCGTCGCCATAAGTCCCGGCGTCCTTGCGCATGATGTCTTGGATGGTTTTCACGATGTTCGAAACGTTAGGCATAGGCTAGGCAGCTTTCTGGTAGAGGGCCGTTTCGAGTTCTCGGATGGCGGCTATGTAGTGATTCTTTCCCCCGAATAGATTGATGATTTCGATGGGCGTTCCGAAGTGCGTCAGTGGATCGACTTTGAGGATTTCAAGAGACTCCACACTCTTAATGCCGCCATCGGCATACTTCTCAAGCAAGGCTTCGAGCACAGCCCTCGTGCTTGCGCCATACTTGGCAAAGACATGCCGCTTCTTGACCTTGTCGGCTCTCTCGCGGCGTGTGAGCGGTGGCTGGTCGAAGGCGACATGGCAGATGAGGTCAAAGGCATCGTAGTCTCGACCGACCTGCTCAGCGAGTTCATCCAGAAACACGCCACGGCTTGAAAGCTCTTCAACGATGGCCTGCTTGCGGTCGGCATCCTTCCAGGCGTTCAGGAAGGCGTCGAGCGACGTGTAGGATTTCCGTACGGTCTTGCGCGTGTAGTCTTTGAGCGACTCCGTAATGAGTTGGCCATGTTCATCAAGATATTGAACCCGCTCCGTCGCAACGGTCACCTCTACATCGTTCACGTAGTACTTCGCCGGACGTTCATGGACCGCAGGCGGCTCTTCATCACCCTCCGAACCAAGATCAGCATAGTCATCAGGGTGCACTTCATCCCGCCCCTCCATCTCATCAGGAGGAACTGGTGACTCATTCTGGCGAGGTTCATAGATCTGAACGGGCTCGCCATCGAAGTCTGGATCCGCAAAGAGCGCCGTGGCTCGTTTGAAATCCATGATGGTGAAAAAGAGCTTATTGTAGTCTTCATTGATGCGCGTCCCACGACCGATGATTTGCTTGAACTCCGTCATCGAATTGATGGTCTTATCCAGCACGATGAGATGGCAGGTTTGAGCATCTACGCCGGTGGACATCAACTGCGAGGTCGTGGCGATGACTGGAAACGTGGATTCAGGGTCGATGAAATTATCGAGCTGGGCCTTTCCTTCTTCATTGTCGCCGGTGATCCTCATCACATACTTGCTATTGGCCGCAGCCAGGTCTGGATTGGCGTTGACCAGCGCCTGACGCATCCGCTCAGCATGGGGGATGTTTTCGCAAAAGACGATCGTTTTGGCGAAGCGATCGGTCGCCGTTAAGAACTCGGTGATCTTCGCGGCGACCAGTTCCGTCCGCTTTTCAAGGATGAGATTGCGGTCGTAGTCGGTGACATTGTATTCGCGATCTTCGATCACCTGACCATACTTGTCCGTTTTACCCCTTTCTGGCCGCCACCCTTCCAAGTCTTTATCAATGCCAATACGGACCACCTTGTATGGCGCGAGAAAGCCATCGGAGATACCCTGCCGGAGTGAGTAGGTGTAGAGCGGGTCGCCGAAGTATTCGATGTTGGAGACATCCTTCGTCTCCTTGGGTGTGGCCGTCATGCCGATCTGAGTAGCCGAAGAGAAATACTCCAGCACCTTGCGCCAGTTGGCATCTTCGGCCGCGCTGCCTCGGTGGCACTCGTCCACGACGACAAGATCAAAGAAATCCGGGGAGAACTGCTTGTAAATATTCTGTTCTTCCTCGGTGCCCGTGACGGCCTGGTACAGCGAGAGGTAAATCTCGAATGCTTTATCAACCGTGCGCTTGGTGATCTTGGTCATCGCTTGACCGAACGGTTTGAAATCGTTGGTCTTGGTTTGGTCGGCGAGGATGTTGCGATCGACGAGGAAGAGGATGCGCTTTTTCGCTCCTGACTTCCACAAGCGCCAGATGATCTGGAACGCCGTGTAGGTCTTCCCTGTGCCGGTAGCCATGACAAGCAGAATGCGGTTCTCACCACGGGTAATTGCATCGACGGTTCGATTGATAGCGATGAGCTGATAATAGCGAGGCAATTTCCCCGAGCCATCATCAAAATAATCCTGTGTAGTCGCATGTGCTTGCTTGGCAGTATAGGTTTTGGATTGGCAAAAACGTGCCCAGAGCTCTTCGGGCGATGGAAAGTCACTGAGGGGGATTTCCCTCTCCACCGTCTCGGATGTAGACGTACGATCGTGCTCTAGAAAGGCATCACCGTTAGAGCTGTAGGCAAACGGGACATCGAGAGTCTCGGCATATTCCAATGCCTGCTGCATCCCAGCGCCTACTGAGTGGTTATTGTCCTTGGCTTCGATGATGGCGATGGGAATGTTTGGCTTATAGAAGAGTAGATAGTCCGCTTTCTTCGCCTCACCTCGTTTCACCGTCTTCCCGCGAACAATAACCCGGCCCTTGGTGAAGTAATACTCCTCGCGAAGCTGGGTCATCACATTCCACTTGGCAGTATCTGAACCGACTAGTGCGGGCGTAATAAACTTGGTGCAGATATCTCGTTCGGTGAGAGCTTTCTTGTCCAGTTCTGCCATATACCAAGACCCTGGCTGCTAAAGGATTTGCCGCCGCAGAATACCCGTTTCCTTCTAAGAATGCATCCCAACTTGGGAGGGGAAGTAAGTGTAAATTCAGCTGTTTACCAGTGGATCTAGCCGATCCGCATGTTGATGCGCCCAGGTAAGCCATTGATCTGCACGGCTTCCTGGCTGAATCTCGCCATGTTTGATGGTTAGCATGTCCTTGAGGGCTGACAGGTAGGTTCTTAGTTGCTGGGCCTTTGCCCAATTCGCGGCTTCCTGCTCCAAGGCCTGCAGTCTGGCCAACTCTTCTTGCCGCTTGATCGCTTCTTCCTGACGTCGGCGTTCGGCTTCTCGTCGAAGCTGTTCCTCTTGCTCCTGCTTCCGCCTACGAGCCTTGACCGCTTCCGCAACCCTCAATAGTCCCACGACAAAGTCGTTCAGGTAGTTTTCAAGTTTGGTGGTTTTGCCATCGCTCCAGGTCTTCTGCAGTCCATCGGCTCCCCATTCGGTGATCTTCAACATCAGCGTCCCGGTGGAGACGTACTCATACCGACGGTATCCCCAAGGATCCTGTTTTCGATTCTTCTCTTCTGAACGTTCACTTCGTTGAAATTTCTCTTCGAGCCCAAACTCAACGGGCTGTCCGTCGATACGAACGCCCAGTGTTTTCTTATACCCGGCCTGAATGCCGACTTGATGACCGCGAGCCTCCAACGCGAGGAAGAGGGCGTTCATGATGCGTACCGCCCGAGAGAGGTGTTGTGGGCTTACCCGAATATTGAGCTGCCTCAAACTACCTGACCGGATTGCACCATACTCATCAACCGAGGCCGATCGCCACTGGGTTAGCTGTCCACTCAGCAGTCGATGCGTTTTGCCGAGACGATCAGGTACCTCGATCTTTTGTTCGGGAGTCTGCTCAGCCGTGATCCGTTGAGTGGTTTCTTCTGAAGCCGGTTCTAGAGAGGCAGGTCGAATAGTAGGATGAATCGTCACAGCCTGTTTTGCTGGATCTGAGTTGGGTGGGAGGGGAGGCCGCTTGACGGCTTTGCCGGTCTCCTTTCTCCGCCAGTAGCCGCGACCTGGGTAGGGAACGTTCAGTTTCTTGCAGATCTTGGCCAACGCCACGTCTGAAATTCCATACTCCTTGGCTAGCTTGGTCATGGGCGTGGACCAGACTTGGCCGTACAGGGTTTGGCGCGATATCTTGATACCATGAGATTGTTCGTCAAACATGACTCGCCCTCCTGGTGTGCTTGACTATTACCTGAAGAGAACCAGTTTTATATTTCTACGAGAAAAACGCCATCAGGAGGAATGGCGGAGAAACCTCTTTGCCGATCCTGTATATGGCAGGGTGGTAAGAACTTTATTCTGTCCATACACCGGCACCGCGGTAAACGGTCGTCTTTACTCCCTAAAAAATCGCATGTTATAGTTGCACGCTCGCGCGACGGTTCATTTATCACGGGGGGTCACATGCCGGAAGTTCCCGTTAAGATGTACATCGATAAGTTGTTGAAAACATGCCGCGATGTGCAGCGTCCCTTGGCGTTGCTCTCGGGCCCCGTGAAGGATCGCGCGCTGCGTGCTATGGCGGACCGGTTGCAAGCGGATGAGGAACAGATTTTTGCGGCGAACGTGCTGGATGTCGATGCCGTGGGCAAGACGCTGCTTGGGGAAGGGTTGCGGGGAGAGCGGGTGAAAGAAGCGGTCACGCGCGTGCGGATGATGCCGGATGATGTGAAGGAGTTGGCCGACCGGCTTCGTCTGATCGCGGATTTGCCCGATCCGGTCGGTGCGGTGACCAAGCGGTGGGAGCGGCCTGACGGGTTGCAAGTAAACCGGGTCCGCGTGCCCATCGGGGTGGTCGGCGTGATTTCAGAAATGAAACCGTTGATTACCGTGGAGTCCCTGGCCCTCTGTCTCAAGTCCGGAAACGTGTGTGTCTTTCGTCCGGCGTTCGAATGGAATCGGACGCATCAGGCCATTGAATCGCGCATGCGTGAAGAGGCGGAGCGCGCAGGGATTCCCTCAGGCGCCTGGTTGTTGGTCGACCGGCCCGAGAAGGAAGTGGCGCTGGAAATCATGCGCGCCGGGAAGAGCGTGGATGCGATCGTGCCTCGCGGCGGGCCCGGCCTTCGCAAAGCCATGCATGAGCAGGCGAAGATGCCGATCCTCTGCTACGACTACGGGATCAGCCATGCCTACGTCGATGCGGACGTGGATATCCCTATCGCGCAGAACGTCGTCATCAATTCAAAGATTCAGCATGCGACTTCCACGAACTCTATTGATACCCTGTTAGTGCAGCAGGGGATGGCGCGGCCGTTCTTGGCGGCGCTCATTCGCCGTCTGCTTGAAGAATATAAGATTCAGGTGATCGGCTGTCCGAAAACCGTGGCGCTCATGGGACAAATGGCGATGACCGGACACGAAGCGGTCACTCCGGCCACCGACGAAGACTGGGACCGGCAGTTCCAGTCGCCGGTCTTGGCGATCAAGATGGTGGCGGGGCTCGATGAGGCGCTGGCGCACATTGCCGACCATGGACCCTGTCTGACGGCCGTGATTGCCACGTCCGACTATAATTCCGCGATGCGGTTTTCGCGAGAGGTGGATGCGACGGCTGTGATGGTCAACGCCTCGACGCGGCTCAACTCCGGCGACGGGTATGGGATGGGGCCGGACATCGGTCTCAATCTGTCTCGCGTGCAGGCGAAAGGGCCGATCGGCCTCGAACAGCTGACGAACGAGAAGTATGTGGCGTTCGGCGGTGGGCAGTTGCGCTATCCGCATCCGGTGCCGGATACGTACGAAGATGCCATCATGCTGAAGCGCGCTTAGCAGGATGCTGAAACAGCCCGCCTGCGGCGTTCTCGCGGCGCGCAGGGCTCCACGTACTGCTGTGAGTACGCGTCGCTTCTGCGCTGGCTTCGGCCTTGCTGGACAGCCGTTTTGAGCATCCTGCCGATTTCGTTCTGCTGATCAGGTATGCCGATCGATTCTCCGCAAGCCTCCCTTCATGCTCACCTCGCCCACTGGGGCCTTCGATCGTTCTCGTCCGATGCGGATTACTTCGCCTGGCAGCGAGCGACGCTGTCTGCGGCGGATCTGAATCGGCTCAATGCGCAGGTCGAGCGGAAGCGCAGCGGCGATCGTCAGGGCGAAATCGCCTTCTACGATCTGACGGCGGAAGCTCATATTCTTCCCGTCCTCTACAGCCAGCGCTATGAATACTTCATGGAGATCGGCCGCCGTGTGGTGCCTCGAATCGGCGCGGCGGCCACGGTCCTGGATTACGGATGCGGGGTGGGGATTCTCACCACGCTCTATGCGAGGCATTGCCCGGCGACGCAGTTTGTTGGGATCGATCGCTCCTCCAGGTCGATTGCCGTGGCGCAATCGAAAGCCAGTGAATTGGGGCTGAGCAATGTCCGCTTCGAATGCCGTGATGTGGAGGTGGAAGCGCTTCGCGGATCGTATGATCTGATCACCGCAACCCATGCGCTGGTTCAGGCTGAGCAAGATCCGGGAATGCCGAGCCGTGACTGGACCACCTTCGAGCGGGTGCACGATGAACGGCAGCAGGATGCGTTTGAGCAGCGGACCGGCATCGATGTGCGGCTCGATCGGCTCAGCGAGGTGCTCAGTCCGGGTGGATGCATGGTTATCTTCGAGAAGACCCGCCAACTCGCCCGGCTGGTGCCCTTTCAACGGGCGCTGGCTCGACGGGGTCTGCAATTGGTCGAGCATCCTGAACCGATACGGTATCGCCTTGTCGAGGAGGTTGCCGACGACGGGCCGTTCTATGTGGTGCAAAAGGGACGTGCACTGCCTCATGCGTGGAACGAAGCGCCGGAACCTGACGAAGGCTTGCCGTTCGATCGACCGATGCGTCGATCAGTCTCACGTGATCCGCAAGATCCGGACATGCCGCTGTATGAAAATCATTGGCCGTCAGCGCAGCGGGCGTGGGAATCGCTTGCGGATCGCCTGGTCCACCAGGAAGAGACTCGCCGGGAGCCCGATGGTAGGCAACTGCATGTCGAACTCGGATCGGCCGAAGGGCAGGTATATCTCTATTGTGCCAACACCTTTGATCAGCGGCAACTTATCGTGGTTGAGCCTGCCCGCAAGGGACTCCTCGATTCCTACTATCGGGAGATTCTTGCTTCGTGAGTGCCACAGTGTGCCGGATGTTTGAGTAGTGGGTCGTGAATGGTTCGTACCGCGTGATTGGCGAAGGCGATAGGGATTGCGTTAGAATGCCGACCTCCAAGGAGGGTGCATGGAACAGCCGGACATCGACCAGTCATCTCACGAAGACCTCATTCACAAGTTGCATGAGCGGCCGCAGATTCCGTTGACGGAGTGGCTGCGGGTGCCGGCCCACGTGCACTACAAGGCGTTTCGGATGGCCGATCCTCCGACGCAGCGCCCGGCGAGCCGGGAAGAGTTTCGCCGTCTGGTTGAATCATTTCAGATGGCGCCGAACCATACGGTGTTGCGGGAGACGTTCGGCTACGCGGTGAAGGTCGCGGCCAACGGGGATCGCTTGATCGTCGTGTGGCAGGCGCATACAGAATATTACAGCTATCAATTGTGGCATTTGCCTGGAACGCCAGGCAGTCAGCTGACGTTCGGACCGTTGACCTTTCCCGACTATCGGTTTTCGATTACCCCGCTGGGGACCGAGGTCTGCCGGTTGGATATTGTGCTGAGCGCCGAGGCGATTCCCTCGCGTGATGAATTACATCAGATTCTGCCGGGCCCGGTGGCCTATGGCAGCCGGATTTTCGACGACGAGACGACGGTGGTGACCAGTTTTACGCCCGATGAACATCGGCGGGAGCGGTATCTGGTGAGTGTCGGGTCCACACGCATTGATGTGTCGCACATCAAGAATATCGTGGACGCCGTGGTGAGGATCGAGACGTACTATCACTTGCTGCTTATGCAGAAACCGCTGTTTTCAGCCGCGATCGATTCGGTCTACAAGTTCGAGCAAGTCCATCTCAAGCAGCGGGAAATCATCACCGGGCATATCAGCCATGCTGACGCGCTGGCGTTGCAGCGGTGGTTGAACAGTTTGACGCAAGATCTGTTGAAGACCAATCGGCTGGCCGGGAAGCTCCATTTTGAATTGTCGGCGGCGGTGCCGTACGACAAGATCGTGCATGCCACCCTCGCGTCCATGGTCGAGCGGCCCTATGCTCCGCATCGGCCGCTGTCCGATTACATCCTGAGCGGTGTGACCGGCGTGGCGGACGGGTATCAACAGTTGTTAAAGCGGATCGAGACGTTGAGTAGCGGGTTTGAGGGGATGATTGCCATCATCCGAACCCGTGTCGATTTGATGCTGGAATCTCAGAATCTGGCGTTGTTGATGAGTGTCGACAAGACGACGAAGAGCCAGGCAATCCTTCAGCATACCGTTGAAGGGCTGTCGGTGATTGTGATCGCGTACTATCTCAGCGGGCTTGCCGGATATATCTTCAAGGGCCTCCATGAACTGGGGTGGATGCATAACCCGAACGTAGCCTCTGCCGTGTTTGTCCCGGTTGCCGTCGGCCTCGCGTTCCTCATCACCACGCTGAGCCGGAAATATCTTCATAAGAAGCTGCAGGCTGAAAAGCCTCACGCCTAATCGGTCTGGCAGGAGCTCATCGCGACGGGGTGTGAGTGCGGCTGACTGCGCGGCGTTACCCGGTTCTCAGCGCCGGTCTGCCATTGACTCTCCCCCTGAGGCCCTGTAGGGTGTAGATGACGTAGCGAGCCTCGTCGACTGTCCCATCTCTCGCGCCTCCTTCCCTGCAATGTTTCTGCGCGTCTGATTCTCCGGTCTCCGCCGCTTTTACGCCGGTACTTCCGTCTCTACTGACCGAATGCGGTCGCGCATTGCGCCCGTCGTCTGTTTCCTGCAGATGCCGGGGTTGACTATCCACATACCAAGGGGGACCCGATGAATCAGGAACAGTTCGGACAATTTTGGCTACAACTGAAGAAACCGCTCAAGACAACGTGGGGCAAGATCACAGACGAAGATCTCGTCGAGATCGCGGGCGATGTGGCGAAGTTCGGCACGGTGCTCCAGAAGCGGTATGGGGAAGTGCAGAAAGAAGAAGTCAGCACCTGGGCGAATCGCCGCTATTCAACATGGACTGGCAACTATATCGGTTACAAGGATCCTGAACCGAAGGCAGCAAGCTCCTAGGTCTCGTTGCCTCAAGAGTGAGTGGCTGTCTCAGTCGTATGAGTCCTATCAAGCGGGGGTGAGTATCATGAAAAAGATCGTGATCAATACGAGCTACGAAAACTTCTGTGTGAGCCATAAAGCATTTGTACGGTTGCGTGAATTGGGACAGGCGGAGGCCTTGGGAGAGTCCGATCCCGGGGTGTATTGGCCGAATGCAGCGGCCGTGCGCGAACCCAGTTTAAATCAGTGCGGGATGATGATTCCGCGGGATGATCAGCATCTCGTGCGGGTCGTCGAGGAGCTGGCATCCGAAGCGAACGGTCATTGCGCTGACCTCAAAGTGGTGTCCATCCCGGACGATGTGAAATGGGAAATTAACCTGGTGGACGGCACCGAACGGGTGAGCGAAGTCCATCGTACGTGGTGCTGAGCGGTAGGGCATGCCAGTGTCTTCACGAGGACGCTGGTGTGCCGCTGTACCGCATGTAGCAGATCCCGAACCCGGTGAATGAGCGGTCTTGCTAGGCGAGCCGCATCGAATGTGCGCAGGATTGGAAGCAGGGAAATGATGAAAGACGATCTTCGGAAACCGACGCTGGAGAAGAACTCGCCGGCAACTCATGCGCCTTCAGTCTCGAGCCCGCAAGAGTTGACCTGCACGGAAGGGCAAATCGAGGATCTCCTCGCTGAAGGAGAAACGACTGAGTCCGAAACGGACAATGACGGTGCCGACGAATCCGCTGAGCAAATTGCGACGAACACTGCAGAACGGAAATCCTCGCCCAGTTCTAAGTCCAACAGGAAGTAGAAGTAACGAACGCATCGGGTAATGCCGTCAGACGCGAGGGCTGCTGCATTGACAGGATGCGGTTCGGCCGGTAGCCTGCGCCTGCACCAGATTTCATCGAGAATATACTGTGACATCCCGTTGGCATCTTCCTCTGCACGATTACTGGTCCACGCCGTTTGCCGAGTCGTTGTTGCGCCATCTCGATCTGTGTCCCGGCGCCACGGTTCTTGATGTAGCGGGCGGCCATGGTATTCCGGCGTTCTACGTGGCCGAGCAGGTTGGCCCCGGTGGCCGGGTGCTCAGTATCGATGTGAGTCTCGGACAAGTGGCGCGTGCGCGATCGATCCAGGGCTCCCACCTTCCCTGGCTGCAATTTGAGTGTGTCGACCTCCGTGCATTGCCGGCGGATCTTCCCGCCTATGATCGCATCACCGGCAATCTGTCCGTGATGTTCTTTCGCCCGCATCGCTTCGACGTCATCCAAGGGTTGGTAGCTCACCTGAATCCAGGCGGCCAGATGGTTCTGACGTTTCCATCGCTCGGCACCTTCGATTCCTTATGGCGTCGGGTCGATCAGGAGATGGCGAGGCTAGGGCTGCTCACAGAGCGCCGACGTCTCGAAGCCTATATCGCGGAGCGGCCGTCAGCGGAGGAGGGGAGGGAATGGCTCGATAGAGCCGGTCTCCACCGTCTTGAGGTGGCGGAGTATCCGCTGGAGGTAGCGACCGGTCCAGGCCAGGAGCTCTTGCATCATCCGCTGTTGCGAGGCGGATTCCTTGACGACGTATTTGAATGTTTTGATGATCAACTACTAGCCGAACGTGTTATGACGCGGGTATCGGAAGATCTCCACGGCGTGCGCCCGTTGATCGCGCAACGATGCGTGCTCGCCGGTTGGAAGCCGGCTTCCGGAACGTGAACGGGCGGAGAGTCGTCGTCAGTTGTGACGGCTAGCGTGCGGAAGAGGCCGCGGTCCTGAGCGATGAGGCCAGGCCCAGTTTTGACAGTGTGAAGATCAGCCACTTCGACGGGTCGAAGTTGTACCACCGGGGGCCGTTGCGGTAATCGTTTTGATGCGTGTGGTGGTAATTGTGGTATCCCTCGCCGAATGTCAGCAAGGATACCCACCAGCTGTCGCGGCTGGAATCTGCCTGGCTATGCGGCTGACGTCCCCAGAGGTGACAGACTGAATTAATGCAAAAGGTTGAGTTGAGCACAGCAAAGGCGCGACCGACGCCCGCGAGCAGAAAGCATCCCAGCCCGCCCATCCAGCCGTTGTAGAGAAAGCCCACGGCAAACGTGAGTCCGAGGCCGGAGAGCACGATCATCCAATAGTGGCGATGTTGCCACATGACAACCGAGTCCTGGCGTAATCGGGATGCGTATTTGTCGTTCGCGTTCGCGTCTTTATAAAACAACCATCCGCAGTGGCTGTACCAAAATCCTCTAGTCGCATTGTAGGGATCAGCGTCCTGATCGCAGGCCGCATGATGGCGAATATGGTCGGCCGCCCACTTCAGGGCAGAGTTTTCTAGCGCCCATCCTCCGGCCACTAAGAGTACGGCTTTCACCCAATTCGGGCATTCAAAGCTGCGGTGCGAGAGCAGTCGATGGTACCCCACCGTGATCCCCAACCCTGTGACCACATAGAGCACTCCGAACAACGTCCAGTCGACCCAGCTATATCCGTAGAAATAGCCGAACGCCGGCACGCCGACCATGGCGACAGCCGTGACAATACCAAAGAGCGCCGTCGTCAAATAGTTCGGAACGGCTGGGTGTGTGGCTGATGTTGGGGGAGTGGGCATGAGGAAGTCTCCTTGTGGGAGCGAGGGAGAAGGAGGAGCGCAATGACGCGCTCCTCCTTGCATCGACTGAACTAGAACCGGCCGCGCTTCTCGCCGCCGCCGCCGCCGCCGAAACGACCGCCGCCGCCACCACCGCCGCCCGTGCGCGGTTCTTGGGGCTTAGCTTCGTTGACCGTCAACGGGCGTCCATCCATCTGTGAGCCGTTCAATGCAGTAATAGCTGCCTTGGCTTCTTCTGGTGTCGACATCTCGACGAAGCCGAAGCCCCGTGATTGTCCCGTGAACTTGTCCGCGATCACGCGCGCAGATTCGACTGTGCCGTGCGCGGCGAACAAGGTGGTGAGCTGTGATTCAGTTGCCGCATAAGGCAACCCGCCGACATAAAGTTTTGAACCCATGGGGGTTCCTCCTTCCGGAAAGTGACATTGTCTGGGACGCGAGAACAACTTCCCGAGGGGAAGGAGAGGGCCGAAGACGCTATCAGTGAGGCGGCTTAGGTCAGGCTTCCGATCAGAATCTCGGTGAGAACAACATCGGTGATGGGCCGTTCGATCATTATATTCCACGCGAGGCCCGCCGCGTCGAACATTGAGAGACTAACACACCTCTATTGAAATAGCCACTTGTCTTGCGAAGGGGTCTAGAAGTACTTAGCCGGTGAACGCAACGACGGGGTCTTGAGGGCCGGCGACCATGCCGGCCAAGTCGGGGTCTTCCTGACTGTCCGAATGGGCCGATACGGGTTTCTCGGTCTTGCGCTGAGCCCTGCGTGCATCTTTGTTCTGTTGCCGCTCTTGTCTGGTCTGTTCACGATGGCGCTTTTTGATGGTCGTGCTCATGCTTTTCTCCCTGGCGGACTGCTTTCACGCGCTGCACACGAGTTATCAATGGCTTTCTTGGCTAACGAAAAGGCTGCGGTCTTGGCATCCCATTCGGACTTGTATCTCCCCAGCGGTGCGTCGACGGAGGTGCCCATGGTGGACTCGAGGAGTCCGGGAATCACGAAGCGACATCGCCACGTGCCATTGGGCTGTTGTTCGGGCATGAGGAGGATTTTCTTGCCTTGCGAGTAGCAGGTCTCAGCCATCACGCCTCCTCTGTGTAAGTGCTCGGCAATAATGCGTTGCCTTCGAACCCTGTGTTACGCGGATTTGATGAATCGGTCCGCGCTAAGGATGCTGTGTAATCGCTCAGTGACAGAGCGTCGATACGGCTCTTTTTGGCGGACCATGATGACCAGATTCTCACGATCGAGGAGAATATTCAGGTCGTCTTGGGTGACGAGTTGCCGGGTCGAGGTTCCAATATTCATCCGGTACTGGGTTCTCCCGTCCGGATTCCGCATCGCGCCGGAAACCATTTCGGTTAACCCGTCAATCACTCCTTCGTGCCCTTCGAGGCGGTGTTTAACCCTGGTGCCATCAGGGATGCGGACCCAATCTGATGCGAGGGGTTGAGCCTGCGAGGTGGGTTTCTGTGTCATACAGGAGTCTCCTTTGCGGACGCGGACTAGTGGCGTCCACGAGTCGGCCGATGAATGGGTGATGCTCAGAGTTCCGGACGGAAGCACAATGACAACTGCCGGATCGATTGCGAAGGACGGAGTGAGCAGGATCGCTGACGAAACAGATAGGAAGCTATCAGAAGTCTGTACAAAATAAGTTTAGCACGCTTCTGCCGACATAGCGAACGACTCTGCCTTTCCAGGCTACGCGCTTCTTCTTCCACGTTCCGTGCACGTGCGCTATCGGTGCCCGAGGGCGCTAGCTGTGACGAGGGGCATTGTCGAAAACGCCAAGATATCTCAGCTTGGACGTGGATTGGAATCTCAGGAAGAATAATTATTCTGCTCACGGAATCGCCTTGTTGCGAGGCCTTCGCATTATCCGTGCATTGACTCTCGCCGATGCGGCTCGTAGGGTGAATGTATGGCGGTGTGAGTGACGCCGACTGTCCCATCCCTCGCGCATCCCGTCTATTTTTCTTTTCTGCGCGTCTGATTCCCCGGTCTCCACCGCTTCTAGAAAGACGGTCTGGTTTCATTCCTTCATATTGGGTAGGCGTGGGTGCGTCGAATTCCGCGGTTGTTGTGCGGTCGACATCTGTCCGGCGGCAGAGCACCCAGGCTCACGATAGGGAAACGAGACCGGGGCAATCGTCATCTGCGCTTCAGTGAGCGGGCCCGGCATGAAGCGCCACCAAGGGCCCTACACAATCCGACCGAGGAGGAAGAAACCATGAAAATCCAGTTGTTCATGAAGCAACTTGTTTTGACGGGATGTCTGGTGGTGAGTGCGATAGGGCCGACCGGCGAGGGCCAAGCGGCAGATCCTCGTGAGATGCAGTCGGCCGCTCCGATCGCTACGGGCGAGATGAATGTCCTGGCATCGGGCTCAGTGGAGGACACACTGAAATCGTGTCTGGCGAGAATTCCAAAGGACGCGAGTGCCGGACAGCGACTCTTGGCTGAGCAGAGCTGCCAGGGCGCAGAGCGGACAAGGAGTACGAGCCAAGGCGCTTCCCAGTATTGAGCGCATGGCCACTGGGATCGGAAGTCCTTCTGCAGCCCCTGAAGGGGCTGCGGATCGGCTCGGTGACGGTCCGATTTTTGGAGAGCAAGTGGCTGTGCATGCGGTACACGCTTTTCTGCCATGCCGTCATCTGATGGGGGGTACTATGAAATGTCCACGTTGTCAGGGCCTGATGATCATTACGTCGATGAACGAACCATTTTGTGCCGACGCGGTGGTGGGGTGGCGCTGCCTCCTTTGCGGTGAGGCGACGGACCCGGGAATCGAAGCCAATAGGGCGGTTCCTCCTCCGTCTGTTCGGACCCGGGCGCGAGTTCCCGGGTCATCGACCGCGAGGACTGGAAGAGGAGGAGGTTGAGGGTGGGGACGTGGCGTTTGAATTGTGGAGCAAACAACCTGGGTGTTGAAAGATCTACTTATGGTATTTCAAGCAGTCTGAAAGGGTTGTTGGGATGATATCGCAATCGATGGCCGGTTCGAAAGCAAGATGGCGGGCCGCACGCGTGACGGGAGACAAAATGAAAAACACATCGCAGACGTTTGTCCTGACAATGAATTCTCCATCCCGGAAGGGGATGCGGATCTGGACGGGGAAGAATATCCATGCGCTGCGTCATTGTTCAGTGAAGCAGATCGGTCAGGCACTGAGAGAGTTGCAGCAGCACATGAATCAGATGCAAGCAGCGACGCCAGGTCCAGGCCGATCCGATTTTCTGAACCGTTCGCGTTAATGGAGTGTTGCAGGAGCTCGCTAGGAATCAACGGGCCATGCGGATCCAAGCCCGTCGCTGGCAATGACACGGTGGCCGGGGGTCAGAAGAACCGCCTGTTGAAATAGCAGTATCCCAACTGCGCGCCCGCGTAGCCCCTGCGAGTGAGATTCCAGTCTATCGGCCTTGAGTGGTGAGAGTGCTTCGTCATGATCTGAACGGCGGCGTGACGTGCCGCTCAGATCACGGGCAATGAGACGGAGATCAGGAGAGTGGTGTCGCCTTGGTGCTGTCGGACTGCATTGAGGCCTTAAGATCTTCAATCGCCTTCGCCACGTCGGTTTCAGTCGACCCGAACCGATCTCCCATCACCTTGATCGCTTGTTTAATCGCGGCGGTCATCTTCGTAATCTGTTCTGCTGGTGTCATGACAAATCTCCTAGGTTAATGTCCGCTACATTCCAATTCACTACACTCAAAAATTATTGAACAACCGCTGAGGGGGGGCCGGCCCATATGAGATAGGGGGGTTTCTTCAGCGCGTCTGCGCGAGGAAAATGCCGGATAGCGTAGTCGTACGCGTGCGCTTGTGCGCTTTGACAGGTCGGCGCTGACAGATGGTTGGAGATGACTTGAAAGTCCGCGTGATCATCTTCTCCGATCTTGGCGGTATAGAGCGCGCAGGAAAATTCTCCATCCCGCGAGCATTGGGTGCTGATGACCAGGTGTGATCCGTCTGGAAACGTCATAAGGAGGTCAAGATTCGTTCGGCCCATATGTCCTCCGATTAGTGGTGCGGCTCAGTGTCAGGCGGCGTGGGACGCGTGGGGTGTGACGTAGAGCCGGAGGCATTGACCGTCGAGGAGTGCGCCCTCAAGGGCGACGACAACCTTCAACGCCTGTTCGGCAGATGCCATTTCCACAAAGCCGTAGCCGGCTGAGATGTCGGTATTTTTGTGACGCACAATATAGGCACGGGCGACCGTACCGTATTTGTTAAACAGGTCGCGTAGTCCGTTATCCGACACAGACTCGGTCAGTCCCCCGACGTATACGACACGCTTTCCCACGATCCCCCTGCGCAGTTCTTTTGAAGTACTGAGACGGTACGCTCAGTAGGCTAATGCTGGTCGCGCGGCTCAAAGTAGGCATAGATGAGCACTCCTGCCACGCTTGCCATATACAGCAGTGTGGCCGCTCCAAGGGGATTCTGTGTCAGCCAGTGCATGAGATGCTGCATCGGAATCATGATTCTCTGCCTCTCGACCTGTCGATGCGCTGGTTATTCGGTCGCGCCGCGACGTCTGGGTCGGCTCTCTGCCGGCCGGTTGTTTCTTCCCTGTGATTTGCTTTCTTGCGCCGTCACCCGCGAACGTGTGGCCGGTCCGAATCCTGAGCTGGCCAGTGAGGACACTTCCCGGCGTATGGTTTCGATGGAAGAGGACTGCTCGGTCAGCTTCGGATCGGTGAGTCCCAGGAGTTGCCACCGGATTTTCGGTTTCAACACGGCCCGGTTTTTCTTCTTGCCGGTCTTGCGACCTTTCCACACTGTCGAGATTTTCATGGCGTACTCCTTGTGCTGGGCTACGGGACTGTTCTCAGGGTCCTACATCGTCGACGGTGCTGGTTCCGCGATTGGGGTCGGTGATCCCCCCTCGGGAGACAGTGAGACTGTCCCTCTGGAGATAGGGGCGTAAGAGCGGTCAGGTTACAGGAACGATCGCGCGGAGACGGGAGTGAGGGGAGTGAAGCGCGCAACGGGAAAGGGAGCTCGTACGGATTGTCACTGTAGCACGCGGCCTGGTCTGAGTCAAACTGCGTGGCGAGGGAAAGACGACAGAAGCCGAGTCTGCGAGGGAGATTAGGGTTGCCGTGACGGGCTGTTCTCCGCAGCCGATGCTGTTCGGAGCCCGCTGGCAAGTCCGAGCAGGTACAACACGTAAATGAGCCATTTTGACGGGTCAAAGTCGTACCAATTGTGTCCGTTGCGGTAGTCGCTCGGATACATGTGATGGTAGTTGTGGTATCCCTCTCCGAACGTAATCAAGGAGACAAACCAGCTGTCGCGGCTGGAATCCTTCGTTCCATGGGGTTGACGGCCCCAGATGTGGCAAATGGAATTGATGCAAAAAGTGGAGTTGAGGACCGCGAAGGTCCTTCCTACGCCGGCGAGCAGAAAGCATCCGATGCCGCCGACCAGCCCGTTCGCCATGAATCCGATGACAAATGTCAGAGCCAGGCCGCTCAGCACGATGAGTGCGTAGTATTTATGTTGCCAGATGGCTACCGGATCTTGCGCGACGCGGGAGGCATACTGCACGTCATCATACTTCCGCTCCGCAAAGAGCCAGCCGCAGTGGCTATGCCAGAATCCTAGCTTCGCATTATAGGGGTCGCCTTCCTGATCGCATTGGGCATGGTGGCGAAGGTGGTCTGCCGTCCATTTGATGGCACTGTTTTGCAGCGCCCACGCGCCCGCGATAAGCAGCGCGCCTTTCACCCAGTTAGGGCAATCAAAGCTGCGGTGCGACATAAGGCGATGATAGCCTACGGTGATTCCAAGGCCGCTGATGAGGTAGAGGATGCCGAACAATGTCCAATCTAGCCAGGAGTAATCGTAGAAGTAGGCATAGGTTGGGATTGCGAGGAGTGCCCCCACCACGATGGAGAGGAAGAGGACGACGGTCCAGCCGACATGATAACGGCGAGCCAGACGCAGTGCCTGTATGTCCGTCGTCATTGGCTGTTTCTCGATAGAACCCGCATTCATAATCACTTACGATAGCATAGATAGGCCGCGATGGCGAACGCTGGTATCGGGTCGGCATGCGGGCGCATCGGTGCCGGTTGGGTGCAAGAAGTTGACGCCTGAAGAGGCATGCTGTATGGTGTGCCTACATTGATCTCGTAGTAGTCCGGCGAATCACTGCTCAAACCATAACGGACTTCGCGATCGCATCGCGACCAGGTCCAGTTTGGAGCTGCATCGTTCTGGTGCTCTCTCCCCTCGGTTCTCTGATCCCGTCATAATGCGATCAAACTGAAAGGATAGTGTAGTGGATACGTTTGTTCACGAGAGTTTTCAGGGTCTCGGCTTGTCTGAGGCGATGTTGCAGGATCTTATTAAGGCCGGGTACACGGCACCAACCCCGATTCAGATGCAAGCGATTCCGCCTGCGCTTGCCGGGCGAGATGTGATCGGGTGTGCGCAGACGGGCACGGGCAAGACCGCGGCGTTTGCCATTCCGATGATTGAGCGACTGGCGGCATTGCCGAAGGGGCAGCCGCAAGCGCTGATTTTAGCGCCTACCAGAGAATTGGCGTTACAGATTCTTGCCACGATCGATAAGCTCGGGCGTGGCCGTCGCATTTCCGCCACGGTGATTATGGGCGGCGCTGATATGCAGGCGCAGGTTCGCGGGCTCCGGCAACAGCCGGATATTCTGGTGGCGACTCCCGGTCGATTGCTCGATCATATGTGGAACGGCACGATCAACCTGGCTCCGATCAAGATTTTGGTGTTGGACGAGGCTGATCGCATGTTGGACATGGGATTTGCTCCGCAGATCAACCAGATCCTCGATGCGTTGCCGGTCGAACGGCAGACGTTGTTGTTCTCTGCCACATTGCCGGCCGACCTTACCAGGTTAGTCCAGGTCAGCGTACATAATGCTGTGCGTGTCATGGTAAGTCCGTCAGCCACGACGGCCGATGGCGTGACCCAGGCGTTGCATCACACCACCCACGACAGCAAGGCTTCCTTGTTGGTGTCGCTCCTCGGACAGGAGCAGGAAACGGTCTTGGTCTTCACACGCACAAAACATCGAGCGGACAAGTTGGGCCGGGTGTTGGGGCAAGAGGGGCATAAAGTGGCCGTTCTCCATGGTGACCGGAGTCTCTCCCAGCGCCGTGCGGCCCTCGATGGATTTAAGCGCGGCACGTTCCGCATTCTGGTGGCAACGGATATTGCTGCGCGAGGGATTGATGTGGCGAATATCGGGCACGTCATCAATTTTGACTTGCCGAATTGCCCGGAAGACTATGTGCATCGTATCGGCCGCACGGCTCGCATGAAAACGACCGGACGAGCCACAAGCTTTGTCACGTCGGAGGATGGTTTGCAGTTGCGGGCGATCGAGCAGTTGTTGGGACATGCCGTGCCGGTCGCCGCGGGGAGTGCACGGCCATCGTTGGATCCGCGCGGGCAGGGACGTCCTGCGCAGCGGCCAGCGCGGCCGGCTCAAGGGCGTCCGGCAGGGTTTCGCGAACGCAGGCCGATGAGCCATGGAACGCACAGACCGGCGCAGCCTATTCAAGGCGCCACAGGGAATTAGAGCCAGAGTGTGCGAATGGATCGCTCGTTGATCAATCTACTATTGGAAGGGAACGTCATGCCTGAGACGCAAAGCCTCCCGGTCAAGCCCAGCGCACCGTGGGTCAGAATTCCTGATGGAACCAAGGTGCGGTTGCGGACGGACAATCAGGAGGGTGTCATTGATGGGCTTACCGAACTCGTCACGGGGACCGGCCGGAATCCCGATGGCCGCACGCAGTATCGCGTCAATCTCGGGGATCAAGCGAGAACGCTGGTCGTTGAGGATGATCTGCTGGTGTTAGTGGATGCGGAGGGCTTGGCGCTGATTCTGAAACAGAAAGTAGAGTTCCGTCGACTTGTGACCCAGCGGTTACGGGGGGCACTTGGCGACGATCGGTTTGTCCGTCCTGCCTAAGGCGCGGCGCGGGCCGTCTGTACGGCCCGCGCATGCTCCCGTGCTAATACAGGGGCGGCTGCGGCCCCCACTGCAATCCTTCCAAATCCGGATCTTCTCCTGCAGGAATTGACGTGCGGTCGTCTTTTTCACCTTTCCGCTGCGCACGCTTTTCTTCCTTTTCTTTCCGCTTCGTTTGAAGCGACTTCTCACGGTCGCGTTTCGCCATCGTTGTTTTTCCTGCGCGTGCGATAGTGTCCTCCTTGGTCGTCTCGTCAGTGAGATAGGGCTGGTATCGGCCGGGGCACAGACACGCAGCCGATTCTGTGTGGAGCCACCTAACTCACTCACGCAAACCGACATCTTGATAGGGTACGGCGTGAAGGAGAGCGATGTAGCTGCCTCTCGGAGATCGTGATGTACCGTACCACGATGCGGAGACTCAGTCAAAGCGGCATCTCGACCGACTAGGATGTATGTGGAAGAGTGTGTGGTATCGGAGCGGACCGGAGACGAAGTTTGAAGATAACGCGGCGGCTTTTCTCTCGATCCACTCCGGTCGCAGGATCAGCGATGAGGTCTTGCCGGCCTCGGCCACTCGCCGATGTCAGCCGTTGGAAGCACGGTGAGACGGTTGGCTCTGTGCGGTCGATGACCTCGAGGCCCTTCGTCATCACGCGGAAGGAGCGTTCTTGGCTCAATCGCAAGTTCATCGCGTCGTCGCCGCGATCATCGGTATGTCCTTCAATCACGACTGAGTCGACATGGGACTCAAGCGGCCCGCATACGAGGACGGCATAGCGTGGCATCATGTCGGTGAGAAATCGATCAGCCTGCGGCGTCAAGGTGCTTTTCCCAGAGTCGAAATTGAGCAGATCTTCGGGGATGACGATCCTCATGAGCAGTGGATCATGCGGGTCGTTGTCCACGGAGAGTCCGAATTGCGCGAAGTGCTCGTAGAGCAAGGTTTGAACGTTGCTCGTGAGCGGCGTCGCGGGGTCGGCGACGGTAGTTTGGGGAGGCGTTGGTGTGTGGGTCGGAGCGTCCTGGGCTGCTTGTGGTGCGAGTGAGGCTGCAAGGAGTAGGACGAAAATAATGGCGAGTGACGTCATCAAGTCCATGAGCCCGTTGGTCGTCGTGTGGGAAATTGTCGAATGGGAGCCGGGGTTATTCGGGTACATGGGGAATGTCTTCTCAGTGGTTTAGGAAGTCCGGGGACATCTCATCGTGGATCACGGGATTTGATAGTTCTACTTTGTGTGATTCCTGAAAGAGGCGCGAGTCGATGTGTCGAGGTGCGGAGTCGCTGCAGCCATCCTTGCGGCTGGCGAGCTGGCGCTCCCGTTGTGGAATGGGGCGTCTGAGTGATTCTGGAGGTTAAATCATCCACCAGATCATCGACCCCTTGGGGTAAAGACAAACGCTGGGCTGGTGGAGGCTCAGATCGTTGCGGCAGTTGCGCCAATGCGAGCGCGAGCTGTTGGATAAGCGGAGCGAAAGCTTTGGCGATGGAGTCGATTGGATAGGTGGCTGGCGGCGCGCTCCCGGCCTGTAGGTGCGCGCGAATTTCTTGCGTCAGGGCATCCACCGATTTCGTCATTGCCTTCAAGGGTTGGGTGAGTGTGTCAGTTGCTGGCTGATAGGGTAGGGGGGGAGCATATTTCGATCCCTGTTCCAGCGAAGAGGGTCGACGCAGGGTCCCCGTCATTCCTTCGAGGATCTGTTCCAGTGTTTTTCGCGGAAACAGATCATCAATCAAGTGAGTGCATTGCTGGTGGGCCGAGAACAAGCGAAACATGAGCGGCTTCTCTATCAGGGTAAAGGCGGTTGCGCAGACAAGCCCGACGATCGAGGTCAGGAATTTTCCGGCGAGCCCGTTGATGAGGCCTTGAATTCCGGCAATGCCGTGACCGTCGGCGTGTAGCTTGCTAAGGCCTACGAGGAGCGCAATAAATGTGAGTAGGAGGCCGATCCCTGTCAGGAGGGACGGCACTTGTTGATACCAGGCGAGATTCAGCTTTCCTCGAAAGATGGTTTCAAGCGAGAAGAGTTCCTGGGCGGAACGAGAGCTAAATATGCGGGGTTCGATGTACCAGGCGACCTGTTCCGTCACGAGCGTCTTCCGGTATTGCTTCCAGGCAGGGGATAGCCAGGGCTCTCGCTGAAATGTCGTATCGATAAGCTGAAAATCCTTCCCGTCCCGTCGGTCCAAGTGTGGCGGCGGTTCTTGCGTTCTGCTTTTCAAGGCTCCTGGAGGGTTGAGCGTCAATCCGTCCTGGTCGAGTTGCAAGCGTTCTTGGGCCAGTTTATCTAAGCAGCGTGTCACACGCGCGAACGGTTGCGCGGTCTGTGTCGATAGCTGATACAGCCGGGCGACTTGCCAAAGGAAGAATATCGTCAGGCCTGTAGAGCCATACCAGCTGACAAGAGGAGCGGAGAGAGCACCCAGAGGGGCAACGTCCTGGGTCAACAGTTGAATGGCATGTTGGATGATCATGGGCGGCATCATGTCCAACTTTCGTGCCACTACGGTGTGTCGGAGATGCACGCCGATTGGCGCAATTGTCGATGGACTTGCGAAGGGCAGAGCATATTGTTCCCTCAGGCGGAAGTTTCTGCCGGGTTCATGCGGCCTTCAGGTCTGCTGTCGCACGGTATTCTCAGCGTGAGGGGCAGGACAGAATCTTGGAGGATGGTGAGATTCAAAAAAAGTATTTGAGGGGAGAAGAGGGTGAGATACAGTCAATTGAGAGGTTTCAGTTATGCCGACGAGCACATCACGCCCTTCGATGCTGAACAAGTTTCGTCGGCACCCTCGAGTGCGTATTCCTACCCCCATTGCCTGCGAACTTGCCTGGCGTGATGAGCAGCGCTGGTTTGGAAAGTCTGTTCATGGTCCGGGTGTTGTGTACGACCTTTCATTGCGGGGAATGCGGGTCAGTACGGAAGCCCCCATCAAGCCTGGCGACCAGGTGTCGTTGCTGGTTCGGTTGCCGCGGCAAGCGGCTCCTGCGGAGATTGCTATTGCCACGGTTCGCTGGGCGAAAGATCAGATATACGGACTGGCCTTTCAGCGGTTGTCGAGTACCTCCCATGGGCGGCTTCGACGATATATGACGGTGTTCTCAAGAGGGATCAGATAAGCGAGGTCGGCCTTGGCGAATTCCCGGATCACGACACATGAGATTTCCTCACGGCGGCGCAACCCACGTCTCCGAGTTTCAGCTCCATTTCCCTGCTCCTATGCCTTGGTCGGACTGAAGAAATGGGCGACGGTCAATCGTGGCGGTCTTGGGGTGGTGTGCGATCTCTCAGTTGCAGGTGCCAGAATGTTGAGTGAGGCAGTGGTGGCTCCGGGTGATGAGATTGCGATCAGTTTACGATTGCCGCATCAGCGGGTATCAACCTTTATCGATCGGGCGACGGTTCGGTGGGTGAAGGATTCCGTCTTCGGGGTCGAGTTCTCTTTACTCTCACCGGTCGCAGCGACACGGTTGGACAAGTGTGTTAGCCGTGGAGCATCTGCTTCGTCACTGTCCCCAGGTGCAGGCACATCTGAACGGCAGCCTCGCTAGATTTGGATTGTCACCCGTAACATTCGTATGGAGAGTGGGGCCCCTCCGAGCTTGCAGGGGTATGGACAGGCGCTGCTTACTTGACGCCTTCTCCGGATACGGCAATAAATTGCTTGCGAAAGCCGACGACTTTGGCGAGATAGTCGCGGGTTTCTTGATAGGGCAGATTCGCTCGTAGCCGGTCATAGACGGCCGGAGGTTGAAGTGAATTGATTTGGTTGATGGCAGCGGTTTGATCCTGAGCAAATGATTTGAACACGTTGCGCGGACCGGTGTTATAGGCTGAAATCACGCAATATTCTCTGGCCACCTGGTTCTCGATGCGCTCCAGCAGGTTATAGGACAGGACATTGAGATAGGCACTGCCCAGCTCGATATTGTTCTCGGGGTCGAAGAGGTAGTCTCGAGAGGGAATGGAGTCTTTGCCCTTGGCTTTCTTGTAGGCATCGCGTCCCCCGCTGCTGGGCACGAGCTGCATGAGCCCAAAGGCCGGTGCGGAGCTGACGGCAAAGGGGTTGAAATTGCTTTCTGTGCGAATCACCGCAAAGATCAAGCTGGGACTGACCTTGAACTGTTCGGCATACCGGATGACCGTGCTGCGGTATTTTTCAGCCTGCCTGTTCGAGAAGTTGGCGACCATCTTAATTTCTGCGAGGAGGGCCTGTTTGGCTACGCCGTTCTGATCAATCGATCGCAGCTTTGCGTGGTTTTCGACCGTAAACGTCGCAAAGGCTTCCGCTTGCGCCGGAGTCTTGATCGCTCGCCCCTCTTGGTCCACAACCAGGCCTAGGAGGTAAGGCGGCTTGTCGCTGGTGAGCGTGACAGCCTTGTCGGAAAAGAGATCGACGGATCGAGGATCATCGGGGGTCAGGAGTGTGGTGACGAGGGCATTTTTCAGGCTGTCTTTGGGAGCCTTGTCGTCCAGTGTTTCAATCACGATCGTCCCGCTATCAAAGTCGACGACTGCTCGGCTCATATAGTTCTGGGTGTACTTGACGTATTTCTTCTGCTCCGGAACCTTTATTTCTTTCTCCCCCCATGTTTGGCGGACCCGACCGGTCAAAGCGGCCATGATGGTCTCGAAGTCGCGCTGCAAGGTTCGTATATCGCGCAAGACGGATTCAGGGTCGCGCTGATATGCGTCGGTGTGTTCCTTGAGGACTTGTTTGGGGTCTTTGCCTCCGGCAATGCTGACGACGGTTTTTCCCGTTTGGCTACCGAGCACCTTTTCGGCACTTGTCAGGACGTGATCGGCGGTCTCACAGCCCGAGGCGGAGAGAGCCATGGGCAAAACGAGCAGCCTTAATATCGATGCAGGGGGATTCATGGCGCTAGTGTACCTGATTTTGTCGAAGGCAGAAAGTGGGGGAGGGGGTTGCGGAGCCGCTTGCGTGCGCAAGCGGCTCCGCATGAGAGGGGCGTCATCCTACTTGATAGCGACGGCTTTGACTTCTTTGTAGGACGTTTGACCGAGCAATACTTTTTGGATGCCGTCCTGGACGAGGGTCGTCATGCCTTCATCCATTGCACAGTGCAGCATGTCCTCGGTGCGGGCTTTCTGCTGGACCATCCGCTTAATGTTGTCCGATCCAAGCAGGAGTTCGTGGAGTGCCACGCGTCCTTTATAGCCCGTGCGATTACAGACCTCGCACCCTTTCCCGCGAGAAAGACGGAACGTGTTGTCCTGCTTAATGCCCAGTTTGTCCCAGCGCTCGGCGCCATAGCCCTGCCGAAGCTCTTCGTATTCTTCGGGCGAACCCACATACTGTTCTTTGCAATCTTTGCAGATGCGCCGAGCCAACCGCTGGGCGAGCACACCGAGCATGGCATCGGCAAAGCTGAAGGGGTCGCAGCCCATGTCCAGGAGACGGGTCACGGTTTCCACGGCGCTGTTGGTGTGCAAGGTGCTGAGCACCAAGTGTCCGGTGAGCGAGGCTTCGATGCCGGTATCGGCGGTCTCTTTATCGCGCATTTCTCCGACCATGATCACATCGGGGTCGGCGCGGAGGAAGGCCCGCATCGCAGTGGCAAAAGTAAAGCCGATCTTGGGCTGAACTTGGACCTGGCGCAGGCCATATTGGGTAATTTCGACGGGGTCTTCGGCGGTCCAGATCTTAATGTCCGGAGTATTGATATTCCCCAGCACGGAATGGAGCGTGGTGGTTTTTCCTGATCCGGTCGGTCCGACGCAGAGAATGATGCCGTAGGGTTTTTCAGAAATATCTTTAATGCCTTTGAGATTGCGGTCCGAGAACCCCATCTTGTCGAGCGGCAAGGGTTCACTGGCGGCCAAGATACGCATGACGACATCTTCGTTATATCCGGATGTCGGAATGGTGGCGACGCGGAGCTCAATCTCTTTGGTCTCGCTGAGCTTGAACTTAATTTTGCCGTCCTGCGGCTTGCGCCGTTCGGCGATGTCCAAGCTGGCCATGATTTTCAAGCGGGACACGATCGCGCGCCGGTAGCTCTGGGGGATTTTCATGTATTCGAAGCAATCGCCGTCGACACGGAACCGGACGAGTGTCTCGCGTTTTTCCCCGTAGGGCTCGATATGAATATCCGAGGCGTTCTGTCTGAAGGCGTCAGCGATGATCTGGTTGGCAAGACGAACGATGGCGCTGTCGTTTTCATCAAGGCCACCCCCGGCCGACGCATCTTCCATGGCTTCGGCTTGAGCTTCCGTGACGAGCTCGCCGAGAATGTCTGAGACGTTTTCGTCGAGTTTTCGGCCTCCGCCGCTCCCTCCTGCATCGCTTTGGCCGGTGGCGGAAGCCAGGAACTGTGCGATGTCCCGCCGTAAGCTGACCGCAAAGCGGATGTTTAAGCCGGGGAATGTTCGCTTAATGTCTTGAACTCGGTCGAGATCGCCGGGGTCATCAGTCAGAATCTCGATGGCCGTGCGATCGCGTTTCAGCGGCATCCAATGATTTTTTCTCAGGTAGTCGACGTTCAGATTCTTGAGGAGTTCGATGTCGACCAGGGTGCGTTCGCTGAACTCGATATACGGGCACTTGTAGAATTGAGCGAACGATTTGCCGATGTCGAGTTTCGGCACTTTATATTTTTCGATCAGGATGCTTTCGAGATCGCTGGTGCCTTTGCGCGCTTCAGCGAGGACGTTTTCCAGGTCGTTCTGCGTAATCTTTCCGCTGCCGATGAGGTGGTCGAATTTTGTGGGATTCTTCTTTGTGGACTTCCGTAGGTTGAAAAAGGCAATGCCGAGGGCCTTGGCGATCTCGGCGACCGACTCTTCATCTTTTCTGGTAAAGCGGCTGCCGCTTTTTTTATTCAGCAGCTGGAGGACGCCCATGAGGTATTTGTTGTCGGCGACAATCGGGTAGGTCAAGACCTGTTTGGTCTTGAACCCGGTGTTCTTGTCGTAAGATGTGTCATGAAGGAGGGCCGGGTGGATGCCTTGGAGCTCGGCCATATTATAGGCATCGGCGATATTGACCGGGCGGAGATATTTTGCGCAAAAACCGGCAAGGCTTTGTTCGGAGATGGGAATGCGGACTTCTTGGACGCCATCGACTTGGAGGGCTTTGGAAAAGATTTCTTTCTTCTCTGAGTCGAATGCAAAGAGGGTGAGGTCCTCGGCGTCGAACAGGCCCAGGATGTCTTTATGCAGGTCGAGAAGAATTTGGTCGAGATCGCTGGCCGCGTTAATTTGAGCGGTGATCTTCTTGACGTGTTCCGCGAACTCGCCTTTTTGTTGCAACTCCTGGAGATTGTTGGGCATCGGCTTGGCCTGCATTCCTGATTCCCTCTTCGCTCAGCTCGTGATCCGATGTAATCGAGGCGTGGCAGCGATCTGATGGCTGCGAGTGCCGGTTATGACGCGGCGGTCTCTCTAGAGAGTGAGTGTAGCCCAATCAAATGAGAAGGCAAGGAAAAGGCAAGTTTGTTAGGTGCGAATCAGGCCCGCTGTCGACGAAGTATGAATCAGTGAGGGCCTGGGGCAGCATCGATGTGAGGGACAGCGCTATGGAGATGCTGGACAAGCTCAGCGGGCGTGACGCGCGTCTTGATGCCGGTGCGCCGGACTTTTACCTCGACGACGCCTTCCGTGAGGCCTTTGTCTCCGACGACGACTTGAAATGGGGCGCCAATGAGGTCGGCATCATTGAATTTGACTCCGGCCCGATCGTCACGATCATCCCAGAGGACCTCGAATCCCGCTGCCTGTAGTTCGGCATAGAGACGAATGGTCATCTCATTTGTCTTGTCCGATTGGCTGACGGGGATCAAGTGGATATGGAACGGAGCAATCGGGTAGGGCCAGATAATTCCGCGTTCGTCGTGGTTCTGCTCAATAGAGGCTGCCGCGGACCGTCCGACACCGATCCCATAGCAACCCATGACGGCGAGGCATTCTTTCCCTTGCGCGTCCAGAAATGTTGCGTTCATCGTCTGGCTATACTTAGTGCCGAGCATGAAGACATGGCCGACCTCAATCCCTTTGGTGGATTTGAGGGTGCCGTCTTTCTTTGGTGAGGGATCGCCGGCCTGGGCGTTCCGAAGATCGAGGACCTGATCGGCCGTAAAGTCGCGGCCCCAATTAGCGTCGACATAGTGGGTGTCGAGCTGATTGCCCCCGACCACCACGTTCTTGAGGGCGGGGATGGCCTGATCTGCAAATATTCTGATTCCCTTGAGGCCGACGGGTCCGGCAAATCCGACCGGTGCTCCGGTGGCTTTTTCGACTGTTGCCGGTCCTGCCGGTTCGATTTCAGGGACTCCCAGCGCTTTCTTGAGCTTGATCTCGTTGACTGCATGGTCGCCGCGGACCAGTACGGCTACGGTCTCTTTCCCGGTCGAGTACAAGAGCGTTTTGATAAGCCGGTGTGCCGGAATGTTCAGAAATGCAGCCACTTCTTCGATACTGCGGCAATTCGGCGTGGAGACAGATCGGAGAGGAAGGGGGGCAGTGCTGTCCACGCTCTCTGGAGGCAAGACGTCGGCGCGTTCGACATTGGCAGCGAAGGTGCCGCTGTCGCTATAGACCACCGTCTCTTCGCCGGTCGCCGCAAGGACCATGAACTCATGAGAGGAATTCCCTCCGATGAGCCCGGTGTCCGCCTCGACGGCTCTAAATGTGAGGCCGCATCGGGTAAAGATCCGGTGGTAGGCGTCGTACATCTTTTGATAGTTTTCGCGTGCTCCGGCCTCATCACGGTCGAAACTGTAGGCGTCTTTCATCAAGAACTCGCGGCCCCGCATCAGGCCGAAGCGCGGGCGGATCTCGTCGCGAAACTTGGTCTGGATTTGGTAGAAATTCAGCGGGAGCTGCCGGTAGGACTTTACTTCCCGCCGAAACAGGTCTGTGATGATTTCTTCATGTGTGGGGCCCAGGCAGAAATCCCGTTCGTGCCGGTCTTTGAAACGCAACAGCTCTTTCCCGTAGAAGTCCCACCGGCCGGTTTCTTTCCAGAGTTCTGCCGGCGAGGCCATGGGCATCAGAAGTTCCTGCGCCCCGGCGCGATTCATTTCATCACGAATAATCTGTTCCACCTTGCGGATGACACGCAGGCCGAGGGGGAGATAGGTATAGATGCCGGACGCGACCTTTCGAATCAAGCCGGCGCGCAGCATGAGCCGGTGACTGACTGTTTCAGCCTCACCGGGGGCTTCCCGTAACGTGGGGATCAGGAGTTGCGATGTTTTCATAGGGTGTTAACGGAGGAAGATACGTTCGAGGTCATTCCAAAAGGCGAAGATCATCACGCCAACCAATAAGACCAGCCCGGCTTGCTGTGCAATTTCCCGCTGCCGGTCGCCAAGCGGTTTGCGCAGAATGCCTTCAATGAGGAAAAAGAGCAAGTGTCCTCCGTCCAGAATCGGAATCGGAAGCAAATTCAGGACGCCGAGATTGATGCTCAGAATGGCGATCAAGAAAATGACGCTGGAGGCGCCCTGGGAGGCGGCTTCCCCTGAAATGTTCGCGATCGTCAACGGGCCGCCGATGTTCTTGCTCGAGATGTCTCCGACAACCATCTTATAGAGCCCGATGGCGGTAAGCTCGGTCCATCCCCATGTGGCATCGAGCCCTTGGTAGACGGCCTGGAGAGGATTGTCCGCATGCATAAGTGACCGGCCAGGTCCTGAGATGCCGATCTTGCCTACCTCCACGGATTGGCCGTTGACGGTTGCTTTCTCAGCGCTTGGGGTGACGACCAGTGGGATGCGTTGGCCATTACGTAGCACATCAACGTGCAGCGATTTGTTCGGGCTATCCCGTACAATCGTCGTCATCTGAAGCCAGGTATAGATGGTTTGGCCGTCGATGCCGATGACCCGATCTCCTGCCTGGAATCCTGCCACGGCAGCCGGTAACCCGTGCATGACTGAGGTAACCAGAGGGGGAGTCTCCTCAATCCCGATCGTATACATCGGCTCGTCAGCCTGAGTCGGCTGACCTTGCAGGGGAACCGGGATAACGGAAAGCGGTTTTACTTGTGCCCCGCGTTTAATTTCCAGCGAAAGGGCTTCCCCTTTGCTGTGAGCCACCGCATCCAATAACTCCGTTCTCGTGGAAATTTCTTTCCCGTTCACCTTGGTAATATGGTCGCCGATCTCCATGCCGGCTGCGGATGCAGGCGAGCCAGGCACCAGCGCCTCAATGTCCGGGCTGAGATCGCGGAAGGTCGGAACGAACAAGGGCGCTCCCGTCGAGAGCCATCCGGCAAAAATGAGATAGGCCAGAATGAAGTTGAAACCGGGGCCGGCTGCCACGATCAACACTTTCCCCCATAACCCCTGATGGGCGAATGATCGCCGCTGGTCTTCCGGGGTGGCCGCTTCCGTTTCGTCTTCGCCGAACAGTCTGACGTATCCACCCAAGGGAATGGCCGAGAGGAGGTATTCGGTTTCGCCGACCTGGCGCCCGAAAATTTTCGGGCCGAACCCGAGAGAGAATTTGAGGACTTTCACGCCCACCCAGCGGGCCGCCAAGAAGTGTCCGAGCTCGTGGAATGCGACGAGGACGCCGAGTACGACCAGGAACCACCAGGCTTTTTGCATCAGGATCCAGAGGGTATCGGGAGACCAGGTGAATGCGAACATCATGGGTGTACTCATTATCTAGAGGTGAATGTGTAACGCCAGAATCAACTTAACACTCATTGCCCGATTTTCAAAACGATGTTTCAACGGGGGAGGGCATGGACCAGAGATTCCGCTTTTTCTCTGGCCCACCGATCGGCCTCCAGGGCGTCCTCCAGAGAGGACACGGCTTTGGGCGTATGGGCGTCCATCGTCTGGCGGATGACTTCAGCGATCTCGGTAAATCGGATGCCGCCGTTCAAAAAGGCATCGACGGCCACCTCATTCGCTGCGTTCATCGTAGCCGGCATGGTTCCCCCCGTCCGGAGGGACTCGTAGCCCAGGTTGAGGCAGGGAAACCGGTCATGGTCCGGCTTGCAGAAACTGAGCGTGCCGATCTCCGTCAAATCGAGCGAAGGCAGATCGAGCGGCAGCCGTTCGGGGTATCGCATCGCATAAGAGATCGGCGTTCGCATGTCCGGCAATCCCAATTGGGCGATCATGGAGCGGTCTTCATACTCGACCAGCGAATGAATAATGCTTTCCCGATGCACCATCACTTCGATACGGGATTCTGGGATGTCGAACAGCCAGCGGGCTTCGACGACTTCGAGGCCCTTATTCATCAGTGTGGCGGAGTCGATGGTAATCTTCGAGCCCATTTTCCAATTGGGGTGCTTGAGCGCTCGCTCGGGTGTGACCTGTTGCAACTCCTCTTTCGCCACGGTCCAGAGCGCTCCGCCGGACGCCGTGAGAATCAATCGACGGACGTCTTCAAGGCGATGGCCTTCCAGTGACTGAAAGATCGCACTGTGTTCGCTGTCGACCGGGAAGATCCTGACGCCATGTGTGTGGGCTTCCTCCTGCATCAGCTTGCCCGCCATGACCATCGGTTCCTTATTGGCCAAGGCGATATGTTTTCCTGAGCGGATCGCGGTGAGGGTGGGCACTAGTCCGGCGGCTCCGACAATGGCGGAGATCACCAGTTCGGCCTCCGGCAGGGAGGCGACCTGAGCGATGCCTGCTTCGCCGGACAGAATCTCGACAGGCAGACCCGCGCAGCGCTGCCGTAACGTCGCTGCGGCGGTTTCGTGTGACACGGCCACCACTCGTGGGGTGAACGTGCGAATCTGTTCTTCCAGCTTATCGATATTGTTGCCGGCGGTGAGTCCGGCAACGCGAAACTCATCGGGGAATCGTTGAACAATATCGAGGGTATTCGTGCCGATCGAACCGGTGGAGCCCAGGATGATGATGGTCTTCATAACGTCTCCTGCTAAGGGAGCGGCGAAAGGCCGCAGACTAATGTCACATAGTAGTAGAAGGTGGGGGCGGTGAACAAGAGACTATCTAAACGGTCGAGCATGCCGCCGTGACCGGGGAGAATGCCGCCGGAGTCCTTCACTCCCACCGCGCGTTTCAGTGCCGATTCGCAGAGGTCCCCTACGAGGCCCGTACCGGTCATCAGCAGGCCCAGCATCGCGGCGTGAACCATGGTCAACTGCGGGACCAGCCAGATTTGTGTCAGGAGGGCGACTGCCATGGCCAGGGCTAATCCACCCGCCAGGCCTTCAATGGATTTCTTGGGGCTGATCGACGGGGCCAGGGGATGGCGTCCCCAAAGAGTGCCTGCATAGTAGGCGCCGATGTCGCTGGCCCAGGTCACCAGGGCAATAAACACAATCAGCCATTCGCCGGATGGCAGGGTGCGTGTTGAAACAAGCGTGCTGAGTGTGAGTCCGATATAGAGGGGGCCGAATAGGGCGACGGCTGTATCGTGGAAACGGGACGTGATGACATTTGAGGACCAGAGCATCGCCAGCAGCGCGCCGGCGAGACCCGATAGCAGGATGGCCTCTATCGAAAACGCCCAGTGGAGACGAACGATCAAGAGCGCCGTGAGTCCAAGCGCGAGTCCGGTCAGCGCCGGATTGCGACGATCACCGAAGCCCATGCGCGTGAGCTCAAGTAGAGCGATAGCTCCGCCTATGACCACTAACAGGGTCAAACCCCATGGCGGCAAATAGCGAATGATGGCATAGACGATCGGAATGCCGATCAGTGCGGTGTAGACACGCCGGGCATCGAAGCGGCGAGCTGGCGTGGAGGCTGGCGCAGTCGGTCCTGTTCCCCGGTTGCCATGCACATCTACTGGGCTGAGATTATCCACGTGCGGTTAGGAGGACACGGTGCTCAAGACTCGGCCGAAACGGCGCTCGCGTCGTTGATATTCGATCAACGCAAGCAGAAACTCACGTCGCCGAAAATCAGGCCAGGGTGTTGAGGTGAAGTAGAGCTCGGTATAAGCCAGTTGCCAGAGGAGGAAGTTGCTGATGCGGGTCTCGCCGCTGGTGCGAATCAACAGGTCGGGGTCAGGAAGCGGGTGGGTGTAGAGATAGCGGGATAGCAGCGTTTCGTCAATCTGGTCAGGCCGAAGCGATCCAGCCTGTGCATCCTTCACGATGCTGCGAACGGCGTCGACGATCTCGGTTCGTCCACCGTAACTGAGCGCCACAGTCAGATGCAGCTTGCTCAGATGCGCGGTTTCCTGTTCGGTTGTCCGGACCCACCGCCGGGCGCTCTCTGGAAGCGCATCGAGTCGTCCGATTGCGCGGAAGCGAACGCCTTGCTCAATGAGGCTGGCTCGCTCGGTGGACAGGTAATGCTCTAGGAGGCCCATTAGAGCGGAAATCTCTTGTGTCGGTCGATTCCAATTCTCCTGTGAGAATGCGTAAATGGTCAGGTGTTGAATGCCCAGTTCGAGAGACAGCGTGATCATTTCGCGGACGGAATTGATCCCCTCCCGATGACCGGCAATGCGGGGCAGACTGCGAAACTCGGCCCAGCGTCCGTTGCCATCCATAATGACGGCGACGTGTTTGGGCAAGAGCTCCAGCTCTAATTTGCTCGTCAATTCCTGCTCGGAAAGGCTTTCGAGGTTGGATGAAGACGGTGTTTGTGACATGGGAAACGAATCGATGTCCTTTCTGTGAAGACTCAATGGCAGGTGTCCAAAGTTTACTGACGAGGGTAGGTAATGTCAAACGCTATTTAGTAAAAGCCCTTGGTCTGTCAATAGTTAAGATGCGTTGCATTGCGGCTGCGGAAATGAATGGGCTATACTCCGCGCTTGTTCCCATACAGAAACAAAGGGGCGTGATTGATGGCTGATTCCGGGCAGCTCGCAAAATTCGGCATGACGGACTTGGAAGTATTCCAGGCCCTTGACCGGCTCAATGTCCGGGACGTGGACTATGCCGATCTCTATTTCGAGTCGCGGGTGTCGGAATCCGTCTCCATGGAAGAGGGCATCGTCAAACGGGCGTCGAAAAGTATTTCCCAGGGCGTCGGGGTGCGGGCGACAGCCGGAGAAAAAACCGGATTTGCCTACTCAGACGAGTTGACGAAGAAAGATTTGGAAGTCGCTGCCGATACCGCTCGCTATATTGCAAATTCTCCCAAAGGTGATCGCAGCCTGCCTGTGCCGACGCAGCGGCGGCCGACGCGGGATCTCTATCCCGTCGAACGGGCGAAGGCCGAGGTGGCGACTGCGGATCGAGTGGCGCTGCTCAATGCGATCGACGCTGAGGCGCGGCGCTACGACCCGCGTATCAAAAATGTACTGGCCTCCTTTAATACGGAATATAAAGTGGTGGCCGTGGCGACATCGGATGGCACGTTGATCGGAGATGTGCAGCCGTTGTCCCGACTTCAAGTCACCTGTATTGCCGAAGAAAACGGCAATCGGCAGGTGGGATCCTTCGGCGGGGGCGGGCGGGTTGGATTTGAGTTCTATCAGGAAGAGGGTCGGTATTTGGGATATGCCCGGGAAGCGGCTCGCGAGGCGATTCTGAATCTTTCTGCGGTGGATGCGCCGGCAGGGGTCATGCCGGTGGTGCTTGGAGGAGGATGGCCGGGCATTTTGCTGCATGAGGCGATCGGCCATGGACTCGAATCAGACTTCAATCGGAAGAAGACCTCGGCTTTTTCCAACTTGATCGGCAAGCGTGTGGCCTCCGACGTCTGCACCATTGTGGATGATGGCACGCTCCCGTTTCGTCGCGGCTCGCTCAATATGGATGATGAAGGGACGCCGACCGGACGCACGGTGTTGATCGAGAAGGGGATTCTTCGCGGCTACATCACGGATAAACTGAACGCGCGGCTGATGGGCATTCCGTTGACCGGTAATGGACGGCGGGAAAGCTATCAAAGCATTGTGCTCCCCCGGATGACGAATACATTCATGCTGGCCGGCGAATCGGATCCTGACGATATTGTGAAATCGGTCAAGCGCGGGCTGTACGCCGTATCCTTTGGCGGCGGGCAGGTGGACATCACTAGCGGGAAGTTTGTGTTCTCGGCGAGCGAAGCCTATTTGATTGAGGACGGGAAAATTACCAAGCCGGTCAAAGGAGCGACGCTGATCGGCAACGGTCCGGAAATCCTGACGAAGGTCTCGATGGTCGGGCATGACTTGAAGTTGGATAATGGGATTGGGACTTGCGGGAAGGACGGCCAGTCTGTGCCGGTCGGAGTGGGATTGCCGACCTTGAAGATTGATGAAATCACCGTCGGCGGGACGCAGCGATAATATGAATAACTTACCGCAACAGCCCAACGGGTATGCGCAATTGGCCGCGGACGTGCTCGCCCGGGCCAAACAGTGCGGCGCGATGGAGGCCGACATCGTGGTTGCCGACGGAGAAACCTTTTCCGTCCAGGTGCGTGTCGGCGTGGTGGATCGCTTGAGCAAGGCTCGCGAGAAGCGGTTGGGATTGCGGGTGTTTGTCGGGAAGCGGTCCGCAACGACCTCGACCTCTGACTTTTCTGTCGACTCATTGCATCGCCTGGTCGATGAGACCTGCACGCTGGCAAAGGCGGTGGTGCCGGATGAGGTGTCGGGGTTGCCCGAGGCGTCGCAGATGGCGACCGACTGGCCGGATCTCGACCTCTATGACAGCACCAAGCTTGGGACCGATCGGCAGATCGATCTGGCGAAGCGGGCGGAGTCTGCGGCCCTGTCGGCGGACCCGCGCATGACGAATTCGGAGGGGGGCGAGTTTGACTCGTCGTCCGGCCGAGTCGTATTGGCCAACAGCCATGGATTTGTCGGTGAGTACCGCAGCTCGAGCTTTTCTATTTCGGTCTCTCCCATCGCCACGGATGCCGCAACCGGCGGGATGCAACGGGATGCATGGTATGAAGTGCAGCGCAAGTTCAGCCTGATGGCATCCCCCGAGTCGATCGGCCAGGAAGCCGCGCGACGGACGTTACGCCGCCTTGGCGGTCGCAAGGTGTCCACGAAGCGGGTGCCGGTGATTTTCGATCAGGATGCCGCCGGAAGTCTCCTCGGTAATCTTTGTAGTGCAATTTCAGGCTATTCGCTCTACAAACGAGCCTCATTCCTCCTCGATCAACTCGGCAATCGGATCGCGTCGGAGCATCTCACGATCTACGATGATGGCCGTATGGCAGGCGGGCTGGGCTCCCGTCCATTTGACGGCGAAGGGTTGGCCACACGCAAGAACACGATCGTCGAACGGGGGGTCCTGAAGAGTTATCTGCTTGATTCCTATTCCGGCAAAAAGTTGGGCCTGCCGTCGACCGGGAATGCCTCGCGGAGTGTGGGGGAGAGTCCATCGGTCGGACCGACGAATTTCTATCTGGTTCCCGGTACGAAGACACTGCAGGAGATGATCGGGTCGGTTAAGGAGGGGCTGTACGTGACTGAGCTGATCGGATTTGGGATCAACATGGTGACCGGGGACTATTCCCGCGGGGCCTGCGGATTTTGGATCGAGAACGGAGAGCTCGCGTATCCCGTCGAAGAGATTACGATCGCCGGCAATTTGAAACAGATGTTCACCGACATTGAAACGGTGGGAAGCGACCTGGTGTTTCGTAGCCGGATTGCAAGTCCGAGCCTGAAGTTGGGCGAGTTGATGGTGGCGGGGAATTAGGATGATGAAGAGGGAGCTGACCATGCAATTTCTGGTATGGGGCATGATGATTCTGGCCGCACTGGCATTTCCTAACGCGGGCGTGGCCGCAGAATTTTCGCTGACGAGTCCGACGATCAAGGATCACAGTACGATCGGCAATGACCATGTGTTCAACGGGTTTGGCTGCACGGGGCAGAATGTCTCCCCGCTTCTGCAGTGGGAGCATGCCCCGAAGGACACCAAGAGCTTTGCCTTGACGGTCTATGATCCTGACGCCCCGACCGGCAGCGGCTGGTGGCATTGGGTCATTTTCAACATCGCCCCCACCGTGGCTTCGCTGCCTGCTGGAGCCGGCAAGGCTGACAGTCCATCCGCCCCGCAGGGGAGCATTCAAAGCATGACGGATTTCGGCCAGCCCGGGTATGGCGGTCCCTGCCCGCCACAGGGCGATAAGCCGCATCGCTATATCTTCACGCTCTACGCGTTGAAAGTGGATCAGCTTCCGCTGAAGCAGGAGGCTTCGGGGGCGATGGTCGGCTATTATCTGAAGCAAAATGCTCTGGCAAAAGCCTCATTCACGGCCATGTACGGTCGGTAAGTCAGAAGACAGCGCAGACAAGATCACGACGGTTTGTGTGAAGGGACAACAGATGGCGCTTGATGCTGAATTGGGAAAGCAAATGTTGCAGCTGATCACGTCACGCTATGACGATCGGCATTGGCGGAAGAAGATCGAGAAGACCTTGAGCTTGCCTCAGTCCGGTGTCGCCGATCCGATCCAACAACAGCTGTTCATGTATTTAAAAATCGGACTCAAGGCGTACAAGTCGCGCCGTGCTGATCCGGATGCCTGGATCATCGGCGGATATGCGACGAAAGAAGTGATCGATCGCGCGAAGTTCCAGCCTCAGCTCGTCGGTCACGATGTGAAGAAAGAGGACGTCGCGTTCCTGGGCACCGATCCCGGCGACGAGGTGACCGAGGGCTGGTGGGATGAGATGCTGGTGCAATGGTTCGATGTGCCGGAAGAAGAGCAACCTGCCGAAGAAGAAGCAGATGAGGCGGAGCATGCCGAGTCTGCCGCCACGACAGAGGGGCAATCCTCTAAAGCGTAGTCGGTGTATCCGCCGTGCCAACCTGTGAGCTGATGGGGAACGCTCTAGAAGAGATCCATTTGTGTCGGGTGCGGCGGATCGATCTGTAGAGTCAGCGCTGTCGGTGACGCGGGCGATGTGGGCTCGGCCGGTTTCGTGTTCCGGTCGAGAAATTCCTTCAGCTTTTTGAAATCCGCTTTCAACGTGTCGAGCAGTCCACCCTGATGCAGTGCCGCCGCCGGGTGGAGCAACGGGAACAGCACAAAGTCTTTCATGTAGAAGGCCTGCGCCTTGACCTTCGTGATGCCGACTTTCCGCTCCAGCAGCGTTTGCGTCGCCCAGTTCCCCAACGTGCAGACCAATTTCGGACGAATCAGCTGAATTTGCTGCAGGAGGAACGGCTTGCAGATTTCCACTTCATCGAGTTCGGGATCACGGTTTTCAGGCGGCCGGCACTTGATGACATTGGCAATGTAAATATCATCGCGTGAGAGATTGGCCGACTGCAGGAGGTCGTTGAGAATTCTCCCCGCCGCGCCGACAAACGGCTCGCCCTTCAAATCCTCATTGGCCCCCGGGGCTTCCCCCACGAACATGATGCTGGCATGCGGGTTTCCCACGCCGAAGACGACCTGGCTGCGCCCCAGCTTGGCCAGTTTGCAGCGCTGGCAGTTGTGGAGAGACTTGGCGAGATCCTGGAGCGGGGTGGCGGTCATGATGGCCTCGGAACCAGTTGGAGGCGATATCTTAGGAAGGCCGCTGCGGGATGTCAATGCGCCAGGACGGGCGCAGAGCCTATGGAGCATGGCTCGAAATAAGTCGCAGGTCTCACGCTACTCCACTCGATAACCCTTGGCTGCCAGACAGGTATCGCGCATCGCGTTGATCGTCGAGAGACCGTGCAGCGCACGCGCATGGTCAGCGGGGCTCTGCGGGCCTGAGCCGAAGGGAAATGGAGAGCTCTGGCTGTAGAAATGTTGTTCGTTGGCCAGCCGGGCTTTGTATTCACACTCCATATAATCCCGATCCACGTCGGCTCGGTTATATCCGGAGGGATGGCCGCCACGATCATAGGGATGTGAGGCGCAGCCGGAGAGGCCGATCAGCGTGACTCCTAAGGCCAGCATGGCCGTGGTGTGAGCGAGCATGAATTTATACGTATCAGGTGAAGGAGATGGGGTCAAGACGGGAGCCGGTGATGGCGGCGACGCATCGACGTGCGCTGACGATGGCGCTCTCGCTCGAGGTGGGCCAGCCGGTATCGGTCCAGGAGCCGGCGACCAGCAGGTTCTGCACGGGGCTTTGCTGGATCGGACGGAGGATCGGTGATCCGGATGTGAGCGACAGCGCAGCCCGTGGGTGTCGATGGAGCGCGGTCGAGTGCAGCGGAACTGCCTGGAGGGCAGGAAATAGGCGCTGGAGTTCTTGTTTGGCCAGGCCGATGAGATCGGCCTCTGTCCGTTCAATAAACGGGACATCGCCGACCACCGACAATTCATAGAGGGCAGTTGAGGGATCCCCCGTGGAGACTGACACAGATTGGAATCCCTGTCCGGGCAAGAGCACGAGGCGCGGTCCGGCCGCCGGGGCTGACCCTGTCAGATGGACGGAGATGGCGGAGAGGTCCGTCAAGTCGCTCAGTTGCGAGAAATAGCCATACCGGGTGAGCAGCCGATCCGGGAGCAGCTTCAGGAGCGCGTGATGCGGTATGCCGGACAGGTACCAGGTCGCTAGGAGGCTGTGCCCATCGCCCAGGCGGACATGCTCGATACGATGCTGTCCAAATTGAATGTGGGGGAGGTCCGTTTGCGCCAGGACTTGTATGCCCAGTGTTGATAAGACGGTTTTTAATTGGCGATGCAGGCCTTGGCGTTGCGCGCTGCTGAGTTTGGTGCAGGAGGATGCGCGCGCGTCGGTGAGAAAGGGGGGCGTCAAGGCTCGTGCACAGGAGGCGGCCGAGAGATCGGTCAGTGCGTTGCCCGTGAGGAATCGAATGAGAGGCGACCAGATGTGGTCACGTGCGGATGGGCTCTGTCCGATCGATGCCAGCCAGGCGTCGGCGGTGCGCTGGTCCAGGGTGGTCGGGGCAGCGAGCTCCTGTTCCCAGATTCGTTCGAGGTAGGAGAGGAGCTGCCAGCGATCGCTCCAGGACAGGCCGCGAAACCGAACGAGTCCGGCGATCCAATGGAGTGATCCGGGAAGTGTCGTCGGCCTGTAGGAGGCGATGCGTCCGTCAGGCAAGAAAAATTCAAGCGGGGTGGCCGGGGTTCGTGCCGGGGGCTCCGATTCTGGGAGAGCCCTGAGCAAGGTTTGTAGTTCTCGATGGCAGCCAAGCATATGCTCAGACGCCGAGAGATCGTCGGCCCAACTGGGGTGTTCGATGAGCGTCAGGTGATAGCCCAGACGGGCCAGTTCGCAGGCCGCGACCAGGCTTGCGAGCGAGGTACCGAGGATGACAACAGATTCTGCGGATGGAGTGGTCACGAGAATCGGGAGCGAAGCCAGATTCCTGCGGCAATCGCCAGGCGATGACTGGTGGTCAGACGGATGCGCGGGCCGAATACCTGGTACTCGGAGTCTTCGATCTTCTTTAGAATTCTGGAGTAGATCCCGCGCATGATCTCCGCCACCGTCAGGGCGCGGCGCTCGTGGGGAGGGAGAGCCATCAGGGCCGCCCGGGCTTTGTCATAGTACTGCCTGGCCCGGGCGGCTTCATGCTGCATCAACTTCTGGAACTCCGGTGAGTAGGTTTGCTGCCGCAGCGCTTTTTCCGAATATTTGCAGGCTTTCAGGTCTTCAAGCGGGAGGTAGATGCGGTTGTGCGCCGCGTCGGTGCCCACGTCCCGCAGAATGTTGGTCAGCTGGAAGGCCATGCCGAGATCCACGGCGTAGTCCTGTGCCCGGGCCGAGGTCGCACCGAAGATGTGCAGGCAGATGAGGCCCACGACGGACGCGACGCGGTAGCAATAGGACGACAGCTCGTTGAAGGTGACGTAGCGGTTGTTGTGCAAATCCATCTCCACGCCCTTGATCAATTCCTCAAAATAGACCTTGGGGATCGAGAGTGCTTTCACGTGATGCGCCAAACTGATGGTGATCGGCCATGTCGGTGTGCCGTGATAGGCGGCGTCCAGCTCCGCGCGCCACTTGACGAGTTCTTCCTGCGGCTGACTGCCGGCGGGCGGTTCATCCACCGCACTATCGACCGCTTTGCAGAACGCATAGACCGTATACATCGCGCTGCGGCGTGCTTTGGGGAGAAAGAGAAATGAGTAGTAGAAATTGCTGCCGCTTGCTTTGGTGAGGGCGGTGCAATAGGCCTGGGCTTCATCGACGGTCATACGCGGGACTCCACGGTGAGCAAAGATGTCGTCAGGCGGACGGCCTGTAACGGGTTCAGATCATGGGATGGCATCGGGTGAAAGAGCGAGGCGAGCAGCTCGACGCCGTCAACGAGCCGCGGCCCGGGACGGCTGAAATAGGCATTGGCATCGAGGACATAGGTTTCGGGCCAGCGGGCAAGCTGCGCGGACCATGGCGTCCGACTGCTCTCAAGACGGCCGAGTTCATCCACGGTTCGTTGAACGGAGTATCCGCAGGGCATGATGAGCAGGATGTCCGGGTTGGCGTCCGTGACTTCCTTCCACGTGGTTTCACGGGACGGCTGATCTTTGCGACCCAAAATATCCGCTCCTCCTGCGAGCGCCACCATTTCAGGCACCCAGTGGCCGGCGATATAGAGCGGGTCGAGCCATTCCAGGCAGACCACGCGAGGGCGGATGGCCCGTTTGGTGGTGGACACGTGATCAAGTCTCGCACGTAGAGATTGGAGCAGTGCCTGCCCGCGGTCAGCCGCTCCTACCGCCTGTGCGATGCGGACAACGTCGAGCAGCATATCTTCCATTGACGTCGGATTCAGCGTCACGAGCCGTGGCTCGGAGGGGAGTGAGGTTATGGCCTGTGTCAATTGATCGGGTGTGACGGCACACACATGACACAGATCCTGAGTCAAGATCACGTCCGGTCGAGTCTCACGAAGACGTTGCTCGTTGAGACGATAGAGTCGTTGACCGGCACTCACAAGTTGTTTGACGGCTCGATCAATGGCGTCACTGGAGAGGCTGTGCTGATCGATCACCGACTCAACGACTGACGGGACGTGGCGGATGGATTCCGGATAGTCGCACTCGTGGCTCACGGCCACCAACTGGTCCGTGAGATCGAGCGCAGCAACGACTTCTGTGGCGCCGGGGACCAACGAGCAGATACGCATTACGGTCTGATCCTCATTGTGCGATTGGCCATAGGCGGGTTTGCAGGTCGTCCAGGCTGGTCTCGGCCAGGCTGTGGGTGATGGCATGGGCTTCATGCAGATCTTGCGTGGTGTGGGTATTGGCGACAGCGAGCACTTTCATCCCGGCGGATTTGGCCGATCGAATGCCGGGCAGCGAATCTTCGATGACCAGGCACGACGCCGCATCCAATCCGAGATTCGGGCGTACGTGAGTCAAGCCGGCCAATGCATATTGAAAGGGTTGGGGGTCCGGCTTGCCGTGGCTGACATCTTCCGCGCTGGTGATATGGAGGAACGCCTTCCTGAGGCCGGCTTGTTCGAGAATGAGTTCGATTTCCGGACGGAGGGCGCCGGAGGCGATCGCCAAGGGATACCGGGCGGCGGCCTGTTCGACGAACTCCCGCACACCGGGGAAAATGACGAGATGATCACGAACCGAAGCGAGATAGGCGATAGCTTTTTTCGTCATCAGGTCGTGGAGGATCGCGGGGGTGATCGGTCGTTCATTGGCCTGCAGGGCCGCAAGGAAGCAGCCGCGATCGTCGAAGCCCAAATAGTTGGCGTAGTAATCCGATTCGGTGAGGGTAATGTCGATGTCGGCCAGCGTGCGGCGGAGTCCGGCAAAGTGAAGCGGCTCTGTATTCGCGATGACACCGTCGAAATCGAACAGGATGGCGCGCAGCGTCTGCATGTCGAGTTTGAATCCCGGTTGAATGTGTCGGAGAAACAGCGGGGCGCATTATAGCACAGAGGGCGGCGATACAGGATTGTATCGCCGCCCTCTGATGAACCCGATGATGAACCCGAAGTATGCGAGTCAGAAGATTACGGTTTCAAGCGGAGGCGCTTCTCCGCGATCCATCCCTTGACGCCATCGTCGCTACGGACGGAATAGACCCATCCGTTCTGTTGGAGATCACCGTCAAGAATGGTGAGTCCGGTCCCGGGACGAACGGCCGGGCCCGGCTTCGTCCCGGCAGGATCTTGGGATAACGCGATCATCCCGCCGGCGAGGGCAGGGTCGACCGCCACCGTGACGCGTTGACCTTCTCCGAACATCGGAGACAGTGACGCGGGTGCGGGGGGAGTCGCCATTGCCGGGCTCGTCGGCATCACAGGCGGAGCCGGTGTTGCACTGGGTGCGACCGGTGCTCCGACGGGTGCAGGGGCCGAGGTCATTGGCGATGCCGGCGGCGGAGTCGCAGTCATCGGCGTGTTGGCCTGTGGAGCAGCCGGAATCGGCGCTGGCGCATCAGGCGATGCCGGCGCTGGTTGTGCGATCGGCGCCGGCCTCGTCGCCATCTGCGGCGGCTGCGGTGCCGGGGTCTCGCCCAGTAGTTGATTGACCCAGTCCATCACCATTTCCGGTTCCATCGCCACATAGGCGCCACCACCGATGAGGGCTACGAGCAGAACCCAGAGAACGGGACGTCCACCTGATTTCTTCGGTGATTTCATGGGAGAGGACGAACGGGTGTTCGTGGTTTGTTCCAATTCTTCTTCAGTGAATTCCAAATCCGGCTCCGGTTGGCGGGCAAAAAACAGATTGGAGAGCGCACTGCCTGCGAACGACGGACCCCCAGCGACTGCGAACATCGGGCACCTCCCTGTAGCGATCATCGGCAAACGATCATATTCTGTGAAAGTACTTATCACCAAGGTCCGATGGAGTCAATTTTGTGGGGAAATTCTACCAGGCGACGGAGCTTCTGGATCGAGTCGCGACGTCAGCAGGATTGTTGCTGTGAGCAGGACAGGACCTGATCGCGTCGACTCCCGGAACGAAATACGGTGAGCCCTTTGCAGCCGAGGCGATGGGCGAGCTGGAAAGCCCCGGCGACGTCTTGAGGCGTCGCCGAGGGGGGCAGGTTGATCGTTTTCGAGACGCCGCTGTCACTATGGCGTTGGAAGGCTGCTTGCATTCGTACGTGATGCGACGGCGACACGTCGTGGGCGGTGATGAAGAGCTGTCGCAGGGACGCCGGCAGCTGGGTGAGGTGTTGGATTGAGGCGCTCTGTTCCAACTCACGTTGGAGCGACGGGAGCGCCAGGCCGTGCGTTTCGGCGTGTCGTACGAATGCAGGATGAAGGCTGGCGAGTGCCATGCCGTCCATCACCGTGCGTACGAGGTGGATGCCATAGAGCGGCTCGATTCCGGCAGAGCAGTCCGCAATGATGCTGATCGTGCCGGTGGGAGCGATGGTTGTGACCGTGGCATTGCGCCAACGTTGTCGGTGTGTTTGCAGGCGGCTGCCGCGATAGGCGGGGAACACCCCGCGCTCGCGTGCCAGCTGAGTCGACGCTTCGTGAGCCTGGGTTTGGATGACACTCATCAGTTCTTCTGCGACCGTCAAGGCTTCGTCCGAGTTATACGGAATGCCGAGATGGATCAGCAGATCGGCAAAGCCCATGATGCCGAGGCCGATCTTTCTGGTGAGCGCGGTTTGGTCCTTGATGGCCTGCAAGGGGAAATGGGAGCGATCGAGCACGTTGTCAAGAAATCGCACCGTAGTTGGAATGGTGCGATGCAATCGATCGTAGTCGATCGCCGGTTTTCCTGAGCGGGTCACCACAAAGTTGGCGACGTTGATGGAGCCGAGCGTGCAGGACTCGTAAGGAAGGAGGGGCTGCTCTCCGCAGGGATTGGTGGCTTCGATTGCACCCAGGTGAGGGGTGGGATTCGCTCGATTGATCGTATCCAAGAATACGATGCCGGGCTCTCCGGATTGCCAGGCTGCCTGGACCAGTTGATCGAAAATGGCTTGCGCCGCCACGCGGCGAATGGTTTGGCCTGTGTGAGGATTGATGAGCGGAATCGCCTGCTGACGTGTCAGGGCTTGCATGAATCGATCGGTGATGCCGACAGACAGGTTGAAATTGGTCATCTCAGACTGGTTCTGCTTGAGGGCGATGAATTCAAGAATATCCGGGTGATCGACCCGTAGAATGCCCATATTTGCACCGCGCCGGGTGCCGCCCTGTTTAATGACGTCGGTCGAGAGGTTGAAAACCTGCATGAACGAGACCGGACCGGAGGCGACTCCGTTGGTTGTGGCGACGCGGTCAGCCCGCGGGCGAAGCCGGCTGAAGGAAAACCCCGTGCCCCCTCCCGATTGGTGAATCAAGGCCTGATACTTCACGGCATCGAAAATCGACGCGAGCGTATCCTCAACCGGAAGGACGAAGCAGGCCGACAGTTGCTGCAGCGGACGCCCCGCGTTCATCAGGGTCGGCGAATTCGGCAGGAAGTCGAGGCGAGCCATCAGGTCAAAGAACCGCCGCGCGAGATGCGGCTGTCTGGTCGGAGGCGGGTAGGTGCGTTCGGCTTGGGCGATATCGTGCGCGACGCGCCAAAAGAGCTGCGCCGGTGTTTCGGCCACGGTGCCCGTCAGGTTTCTTGCGAGGTACCGCTGTGCCAAGACGGTGGTGGCGTTGGCGGAGAGTGGCTGCGGTAATGCGCGTGGTGGCCTCTCGGTCATGATCTTCATTATAGTCCGTTTCGGGTGCGGGGCGAATCGAGTCGCTGATTCTCGCCTGCCACTTGAATCTCGGGCGGACCGTTCGGCAGAATGCCCGTCGAGACACGCACGAATAGGTTGGGCCGATGAAGTCGTATCGAGAGGAACTCTGGTTCGAGACCAAGACGCGCCGCGCCTATCTCAACATCACGCCTCAGGTCGAAGCCGTTCTCAACGCGAGCGGAGTGAAGGAAGGGCTGGTGCTGGTCAACGCGATGCACATCACCGCCAGCGTCTATATTAACGACGACGAACCGGGACTGCTCCGAGACTACGACGACGTGCTCGAACGACTGGCGCCGCACGACGCGGTGTACCGGCATAACGAGACCGGCGAAGACAACGGCGATGCCCATGTGAAGCGCCAGCTAATGGGGCGTGAAGTCGTGGTGGCGGTGACGGATGGGCGGCTTGATTTCGGCCCCTGGGAACAGATCTTCTACGGTGAATTTGACGGGCGGCGAAGAAAGCGTGTGCTGGTGAAAGTGATTGGTGAATGATGAGTGCTGTATCCCGCCGTTGGTGCCGGAAGTCCGGTCGCAGGAACTGTCTTCGCCCTTGCTCCTGCGTAGATTCTTTGGCAACATGGAGATCGTGCCATGTCGGTGAGCAAGAGTCCTTTTCCGGCAATTTGAGGAGCGTCTGATGTTGGCTTGGTCTCGTCCCGATCCGCTCACCCGCGACCTCATCCACTTGATCAATGCGCGTCGCCATGATCACGGCGACACCGACGCGGCGATCGATACGTTGCAAGCCTTTCTAGAGCAGGGGCGCGAGTCCGACCTGCTGACCGTTCTGGCTGCGCTCGATGAAGAAATGGCCGAATGGTTGTTCGATCTGCTGGCGGAAGCCAGTTGTACGTTGGCGCTGGATGAATCGACGGAAGAAAAACCGGTCTACGCCACGATGGCGGCCTTGGAGCTTCCCCTGCAAGCCAACCTCACGGCCCCGCTCAAGCTCAAAATTGATCCTATAGCCACCGCGGAGTTGCTCCACCGGCATCTGTGCTTGTCGGCCGGCACGGTGGTGCGGGTGGAATCGAGACTGCTGACCGACGCGACGCTGGAGCCGCTCAATCTCCAGATGCTGCACGACCATTTGACCTCGGTGGCAGACTCGGAGCGGACGCAAGCGATCGCCGCACGACTGTACCCGCCGGTGGAAAATACCGCGTTCTTGCTGTTTGAAATTATCGGCGCGTCCGATCCCGGGCTGCCTGATTCCTGGGAGGATCGGCATCGGCGGGCGATTCTTGAAGGTCTGGTCGAGCAGTGCCCTGAATTGGCGCTGGCGCCGGATACCATCGAGGTCCCGGTCTATGCGGCCTATGCGATGTTCGATGCGCAGAATGCGGTGCGTATCCATCATCTGGCCGATGAAACGGCGGCAGTGTGGCGGGATCTCGATCCCTTGGTCCGGTCGCGGACGGTCGTACACCTGCATACGCAATGCGGCAACGGCGTCTATATGCCCGTGTGGACCGATCTGTTCGATCCGGAACTGCCGGAGGAGCATGGACCGGTCTGGACGTCTCCGGATGTCTGGGTGTTCACTGCCGACTTGCCGATCGAATGGCCCGGCGAAATGCTGACCAATCGATTGCTGGCAGAGGGCTGTACGAGGTTCGAAAATCATATCGTCGAGACGTCGGAGAACTAGTCTCTCCCAGAGAGTTCTCTCTTGCGCACTGTTCAGAATCTCGCCTTTCGGTGCTTTTCTTCAGATGTTGTCCTATCCTAGGCCTACATCATGCCGAAGCCATCATCATCAAGCCGTCTGACGGCCATCCTTGTGACCATTGTCGGGTTGGGATTGGTGTGGGGACTGGTCTGGGCCAATATGCCCACCAAAGATCAGCTCCATGCATCCGGCGTTTCGTCTCGATCGATGAACGCCACTCCTCCGACGCCCGCGCTGGACCTGAGCATTCCAGGGGTGCCGGCGCCGGATGCACCGGGCTCGCATCGAGTCGTCGTCAATGGGGCGGAGATACCTCAACCCGAGCAGGGCCTGGGGGGGGCAGTCGTTGCATTAGATCCCCGCGCAAGGCAAATCGCGGAGATGAAATGTGAGGCCGAACTGCAGCAGGCCTGTCCCGATAGCCTGCAAGGCGAGGATCGCCGACGTTGCATGGAGCAGCGGGCCAAGCAGCTTCCGTCCCCTTGTCAGTCGATGATTCGCCAGCAGCTCGTGCGGTGGAAGGAACGGTCCGGCCATGCGGTGGCCTGTGCGGATGATGTCAAACGCTTCTGTCGCGAGGTGCCGTCAGGAGAGGGGCAGATGTTGCAGTGCTTGCAGGATCACGCTCAGGACGTGTCGGACGGATGTTACGCAACGTTACCTAAAGGCGCACTCACCCTCAGGAACTAGCCAGTCTCGATCACTCGACGATATCTATTCCAGATCCCAGACTACTCGAACCGGGGTCACGCGACATCTCGGCTGGTGAGGTGTCGCTACATGGCCAGTCGTTGACGGAGCCGATTCCACATCGGCTGCTCCATGGCCTCATGGACCGCCACGGTGATGACCGTCGTATTATCGTCTCCGCCGGCATCATTGGCGAGGGCGACCAGTTGCCGGGCTGCGTCGTTCAGGTCATCGGTTTGCGTGAGGACATTGAGGAGCCTCGTTGTCCCGACGTATTTTGTCAGCCCATCCGAACAGAGCAAGAGACGGTCACCTACCTGCAGCTCCGCCTCGCCGATGGTAATGTCGACATCCGGTGCCACTCCCACGGCGCGGGTGACGATGTTGCGCTGTGGCGATCGCTCGGCTTCGGCTTCAGTCATCAGGCCGGAGCGCACCTGTTCGGCCACCCATGAGTGATCGGCTGTCAGGGGTTGGATGGCGTGGGCGCGGACCAGGTAGAGGCGACTGTCACCGACATGGGCGAACGACATCAGCCGGTCTGCAAGCAGCACCGCGACGACGGTCGTTCCCATCCCGGCCCAGTCCGGATTTCTGCGCCCCTCACGATGAATGACGCGATTGGCATCGCGAGTCGCGCTGAGGAGGCGATTCCCCGAGAGCGACATGGTGGGGTCGGATTGGCCGATCAACGGGAACGCAGGGTTCTGTGACGCTTCATTGATATGGCGATGGATAGTTTCGACCGCGAGGCCGCTGGCAATCTCGCCGGCCTTGCTGCCGCCCATGCCGTCGCAGACGATGAAGAGCCCTAAGGTGGTGTCGGTGCAGTAACGATCTTCATTATGCGATCGTCTGCGACCGATATCGGAGAGGGCGCTATGGGTGACGGCCAGCGGCATGGGCTCCTCAAGTTAGACGGTCTGGCCTTGCAGGCAAGCGCGCAGTTCCTGGGCAAACTCGGCCGCCCGTCGGAATCGCATAGCCGGATCCTTTTCGAGTGCTTGGTTGAGCACGTGTTGGAGAGCCGGAGGAATGTCCGGACGGATGACCTTGATAGAGGGGTGGGGATTATGGGCAATCGCAAAGAGCAAGGCGGATAAGTTATCCGCAGTGAATGGGGGACGGCCGCTCAGCATTTCATAGAGGACGACTCCCAGCGAGAAGATGTCGGATCGCCCGTCGACTTTTTTCCCGGCAATTTGTTCCGGCGACATGTAGGTAGGGGTGCCGAGCACAATGTTGGTTTGCGTCTTCGACGACGAGGCCATCTTTGCGATGCCAAAATCCATGACTTTCACCGTCGCGCCTTTGGTGATCATGATATTGGCCGGCTTGATGTCGCGGTGCACGACGCCTTGCTGGTGGGCGTAGTCCAGGGCGTCGGCGACGGTGGCAATGATCGGAATCAGTTTGTCGAGGGGCAGCAGGTTGGGTTTGCGCGACCAGTGTTTGAGCGTCGTGCCCTCCAAGACCTCCATGGCGATGTAGCCGAGATCCTGTTCTTCGCCCGCATCGTAAATCGTGACGATATTGGGGTGTGTGAGCCGGCCGGTCGATTCCGCTTCACGGAAAAACCGGGTCTTCACTTCCTGGAGCTTCTCCGCATCGTCGATCTCGTCCAACCGCATGGTCTTGATGGCCACGAATCGTTGAATCGTGGGATCTTTGCCCAGATACACGACCCCCATGGCTCCGCGTCCGAGTTCCTTCAGGACTTTGTACCGTCCAAGCATTGCGGGGGGAGATCCATTGTTGGGCGAATCTGCGGATACTGAGTCAGAAGATTCGGAAGGACCGGAGCGTTCCTGCACGTCATGACTCTCGTCGACGGTCTGAGGCGTCTTCTTCCGACTGCGTGTCGGCGCAGGGGCGGTGAAGTAGTGATGGAGGGCGTCGATGTTGAGTAGCCACGCCACAGTCAGCCAGAGTCCGGCAACGACCAGAGTGGCGGCATAGCCGAGGCTGTATCGCTGGATGCCGAAGTCTTCAATCAGCGATTGTCCGACCACTTGCATGGTCTTGTCCCCGACAATGAGGACCACGATCGTGGTCAGAGGAAGGACGATGCGACTGACAAAGGTGAATCCTCGCCCGTTGTCCGGCATATTGCGGAAGGCATGAAAGGCCAGGAGCCAGAGTGTGAGGAGGCCGGTGCCCTCAGCGATGAGACGAATTGTTTGCGGACCCGTCAAACCGAGGAGGGTCAGCGGAAAGTGTTCGGCAAACGGCAGCTTGCTCAGGAGCGGTCCTGCAAACAGGGCCACGAATGAGACGATCGCGAACTGAATGAGCCAGCCAGATGCGTGTGTCATGGATAGGTTCAGTGAGAAGCTGCCCAAAGTCTAGCGGATAGGCCGGGAGAGTCAACGAATAGCGGGAATCGCACAGGAAGAGCGGGTTAGCAGGTTGCAGAGAAACTCGGTGAATAAGTAAACGTGGCAATGATGCTTCTTCGGTATCGCGGCTTCAACAACCACAGGATGCTCAAAAGGGCCGTCCAGCAAGGCCGCAGTGAGCGAAGAGGCGAGGCGTACCAGGTTGGTACGTTGAGCTTCTTCGTGAAGCGAGAACGCCGCTGGCGGACTTTTTCAGCACCCTGTTAGAGCTGGGCGACGGCGTCCTTGAGTTTCGGGAGCAGATGATCCGGAACATGCAGCGAGCCCTTCCCGGTTCCGACCTCGATATCGGGTTTGGTCATCCCGTGAAAGTCGCTGCCGCCTGTGACCAACAAGCCCAGTTGTTTGGCGAGACTCAAATACGTGCGGGTCTGTCGAGGTGTGTGAGTGCTGTAGTGGACTTCGACTCCGTCCAGCCCATGCTCTTTCAGCTGACGGGCTAAGTCGGTCAGCGTACCTTCGGTCGTCTTGACCCAGGTGGGGTGTGCGAGGACCGCCAGCCCGCCTGCATCCTTGATCCAGCGGATCGCATCGGCAGGGGCGGGGAGATCGCGCGGCACATAGGCGGCCTTACCTTCAGCCAGGAACCGGTCAAACGCTTCTTTGGCGGTCGTCACGACCTTCTTGTCCATGAGGACGCGGGCGATATGCGGACGGCCCACCGAATCACTCCCGGCGACGGCCCGCACTTCATCGTAGGTGATGTCGATACCCGTGGCTTGCAGCAGTTCGATGATCTTGGGATTGCGGCGGTGACGGCTCTCTCGAAGGGTCAGCAGGCGCTCGTTGAGTTGGGCATCTTCCCATCTGAGGAAATAGCCCAGCACATGCAGTTCCGATGCACCGTGGCGCGAGCTGATTTCAATTCCGGGGATGATCTCAATGCCGAGTGCCTGTCCTGCCGCCATGGCCTCAGGAATGCCGGTGGTGATGTCGTGGTCGGTAATGGCCAGGGCGGAGACGCCTGCCTCATGGGCAAGCCGGACGACTTCAGCGGGTGTCTGGCTGCCGTCTGAATGAGTGGTGTGCAGATGGAGATCGATGCGGCTCATGTCGAGTGAGCCGATCGCAGCGGCTTCTGGGCCACCATCTGAGCGGTATAGGTCGAGCGAGGGCCTTCGACACCGTCGTGCGGCCCTTCGTCGTAATGCAGGGTTTGAAGCGTCGACGTCATGCGCAACAGTTCATTGTGGGACAGGCAGAACTCCCACCGGCGCGGATGTTTGTGATGCGTATAGTTATCGATCGTAAAGGTCTCATAGATCAACACGCCGCCGGGTTTGAGCGTATCGATGAGAAACGGAAAGAGCGATCGATGGAGATAGAAAAAGACGATGACCACATCATACGTCTCATGGCCGAATCCAGGGTCGAACGGCGCCGGTTGCTCCAAGTCGATCGTCCTGGTCTTGATCGGGGGGAGTGCTTTTACCGCAGCGGATGCAGCAAGCTGGGTAAGGGTGGCTTCGTCGCGGTCGATCGCATCGACGTGATACCCGCGAGCAGCGAGAAAGAGCGAGTGTCGCCCTCCGCCTGCTGCCACATCCAGGACTCGGCCTTTGGGAAGACGGTGCAGCTGTTCGACCAGAAACGGGGCTGGCTTCGGTTCAAGGCAACTCAGTTGTTGCGCGAGCCTGGTGCGTTCGACCCTGATGCCGACGGAGCGGGTCACCTGGCTGATGGGAGCATGGAGTTTTCGGATCCAGAGATTTGCTTTCGTAATGGGAAAGTCTGCAAACAGCATAGCGAGAAATCGCTCCGCCATGGTTTCCAGTAAGCAGGCCTCCTGCGTTGTGCCGATCTCCACGAGGCGTTGCGCAATCTTTGCATAGTCAATGGTGTCGACGAGATTGTCTGAGTGGCCGGCCGGATCGAGGGGCGCATCCAATTCCACATCCACGGCCAGCGGCTGAGGCTTCGCCCGTTCTTCTGCTGTGACGCCGCAGCGGCCACGGAATTCCAACCGCTCAAGGATGATGTGTGCTGACATGCGGGCATTGTCGAGGATCGGATTTCAAAGAGTCAAGGAGGGCGGGTATGCGTCGGCTGCCTTTCTTGCTCGCTGCCCGCGCACCGGGGAGCAACCTGTATGTGAAATTATTGGCGGTGCTCGGTCAATGCGCGCAGGGAAAGGCAGCCGACGCATACCCTTGAGAGAGGAGGGGGAGATGATTGCGTCTGCGTGGCCCAGGTGGCTTTCTTGCTCGCTGAGCCCCCACGATAAAACGGCGGTCGCTCAATGCGCGCAGTGAAAGCCAGCCTGGGCACACCCTTGGGGGAGGGTAGCATCGGAGAATGATTGGGAGGGGAGTTGTCGGCGCAGTCTTCTTGCTCGCTGCCCGCGCATCAGTTGCGTGCTGATTCTTTGCGTCAGATGGAATTGTCTTGGACGGCCAGTGGGAGGCGCCGGAGACGAACGCGGGAGTCTTCGATTGTGACGAGTGCGCCCTGCAGCAGATCGTGCTCCAGCACCGGGAGGGTCCGTTGGAGGATGGAGTTGACGAACTCGACTCGTGCGGAGCTCAGACGAAGGGTGACGAGTGACGGATATTGGCGTCGCGACAGGGCGATGATCGCCGTCATGTCGAGGTCCTGGGTCAGGATGATTCGTTGATCCTGCGCGGCCCGTTCGACAATAGATTCATCGGAGGCGGTTGCGGGGAGAAGATCGGTCACGCGAAGGGCATCATGACCGAGGGAGCGAAGGAATTGAACGGTACGAGGGGCGATGTGGAGATCGGCCAGCAGCCTCATGAGGCCGCGGATGTCTGTTCTCCAGCCAGCCATGCGCCATATTTCGCTGCCTGATAGACATCCTCAAGGACCAATTCAGGATATTCCGTCACGATCTCAGCTGCGGTATAGCCCTCTCCCAACAACCGTAGAACAAAGTCTACCGTCATGCGGAGACCGCGGATCGTTGCCTTGCCCCCACAGACCTGCGGATCGATATGGATTCGGTCTAGCACCATGCGAAGAAGCCTACCCGATTCGTGGAACCGCTGCAAGTAAAGAGGCTTGTGGGTGCGCCCCGGTCGGTTTTCTTGCTCGCTGAGCCCCCGCGATGAACCGGCGGTCGCTCAATGCGCGCAGGGAAAACCAACCGGGGCACACCCTTGGGGGAGGAGAGGGATGTCGGAAAATGCGTAGGATTAGGGAGCGGTCGACGCCGTCTTCTTGCTCGCTGCCCGCGCACAGGGGATCTATTGGTATGTGAAATTAGTGGCTGTGCTCGGTCAATGCGCGCAGGGAAGATGGAGCAGACTGCACCCAAGGGAGTAGGGGATTGGAAAAGATTTAGAAGCCTATGGACCGATTTAGTCTTGTGAGGCATTACCCGCAGATTACAGGCTCGATCCAAGCCAGCCGAATCTGACCAGACCCACGAAGAGCTAACGCCACGAAAAGCTCACGATTCGGTAGACCCATTCTCCTGATGGCAGGGGATGGGCTTGCCTGTTCCGGTAGCAGAGTGTAGCAGGTTCGGATGATAAAACGGACTGAGGAGTGCAGCGCCTAACTTATCTTCCACCAGTTAACGAATGCGTGAAACGCGAAGGCTCCAGTCATGCGGGCTAGTTTCCGTTCATCTTCAGATTCAGGAGCATGTTTTATGAGATTCCATGTCATCCACATTCCAAGGGAGTCCGAAATAAGGAGGCTTGGGTCAGACTTATAAGAATCCAGTGTGGAGAGTTGTTCATAGGTCTTTTTGAAAAATGCCTGACAATCTTGGAGACCTCCGAGTCCGTCAGGCTTCCAAGCAGCTAGCTTTTGCGTGACGACATCATGAATCTCTTCCTTCGTAGAGGCTTCAATCCTGTTAGCATTAGAGTTAAGGCGATTAACAGCAACAAAGACTCCCGCGATGGTGAAGACCCAATCCCATTGTTCCGTGTCGATGTTGTTGACGATCGGGAGCTTGGCGCTCAAATCTGTGTAGGAGCCAATTCCGAGTATGTTTGCTGCATTGATTAAATTTTCAGCCCTTTCAAGGAGCGGATCAGGCTTTTTGCGGAACCATGAAAAATTCATCGGCTAGGAGCCTGTCCGAGTAATGGCTGACCATGCGTGACAAGACGTAGATTCACGGCAGGACCAGCAGCGATTCGGTCCGCCGCCGAAGGGTGTGGCCGATACGTGTGCCAATGAGTGGAATTGTGATCGGTTTGGGGG
>JAUYAO010000056.1 GCA_030692565.1 Nitrospira sp. | reverse complement strand
ATCACTCGCCACATCGATAAAGTAATTCCCTCGAGTGGATGTGTCGCGATCGAGCTGATTGAGCGCAAGTTTCTCCGCCAAGAACAATGCCCGGTCAGTGAGATACTGCGTGGTCAGCGTGCCCGTGCCATCGGTGGGATTTAAGAGATCGAGTGCACCCCCATTCGTATGGGACGCATAGAGAGCCGTATTGGATTCGGCGGTGGTGCCGATGACGGCAAAGGGATTCAGCGTTTTCAGCGCATAGCGGTATGCCAGCCCACGATCGGTCTGCTCTTGCGCGCGGGCTTGCACCACGTCGGCCGGGATCGCCAGCACCGGGCCGGGCGTGCCAAGACCAGGCACCGTCAACAACGGCTCGATGCGATAGGTCTGCCCCGCTAATGCCGTCTTCACTGCCGCCATGTTTGTGTAAAAGGTGTTGCGGTTGGCGAGATTGCCGAAACCGCCGGTCGCCGGGTCTGCGGGGGTCTCGCTCACGGGTTCTGGCAAAAAGAGTCTCCGTAACGCATCAACTGCATGTTCTAACGACTTGGCTTCTGCCGTTCCGGACGAGCCGACAGTGAAGCCAGTGGCGCGTTCATTTGAAGACGCGGACAAGACCGCTTCGATTTCCGGTTGCGTGAGCGTTGGGGCCACGATCTGAAACAGCTCCTGCGTGGCCAGCGAATCGACAAGCAGCGTGATGCTGTGGGTTGTCCCAAAATCACCATTTGCCCCGAAGAACCCACCGAAATTATCCAGATTAGGTTGGTCTTCAATAAAGATGCTGGTCTCCACCGCATGGTTACCGGAGTTCGCCACATATTCCGTGTCCCCGTGCGTCGCATGGCCGACGATTTGAGTAATGAGGCTGAAGGCCCCGTCCGTCCGCGCGATATCGCTAGCGGCACTCGATAACGGACCATACTGGGCAGAGACAACCTCCTTCGCCCAGAGATACCGCGCATCGTTGTACACACTCGCGGTATTCCCGGCGGCAAAGGGATTGAAGGTGGGATCGGCTTGCTGGGCATTTCTGGCCAGGATATAGCCAAATGGCAATTGGTCATCGGGCGGTCGTGGCGTCGGCAATCCCGCATCGGGATCAAGTAACACCTGAGTCAGCTTACTCACCATCTCACGCATGCGCTGCGCTTCGGCTGCCTCGTCTGACAAAGTCACATTGAACGTGCCGCGGCCAGGGCCATTAAAGGTATAGGTATGCCCGAACGAGAAAGGCGTGTTGGTCTCGAAGCCGTGCAGTTCCGTGAACACGGTGGCGAGGTGAGCCCCCAATGAATAGCCGGTGACGTTGAGGACCGCACCGGTCGGCAATAGGCTCTTCACCGTCGTTTGGTAATACTGCTCCATGGCCGCGAGCTGGCCAAAGGCGAAACCCTTGGTCACAATCTCGCCGTCTGCACCGGTGAGAGACAGGCCATTCGCGCCGTCGCGCTCATAGTCGCCACCGGCCACCTGGTTCTTGTATTCCGTACTCCGGAAAGACAGAGTGAAATTGTTGGTTAGTTGTCCGTTCTGATCCTTTTCACGTATCAGCGTAGCCGAAAACCCTGTCGCATCATTGGCATGGTGGTCGACGATGTCGGAGCGGGACACAAAAGCCTGGGCACTGCCCGTGACCTGCGAGGCATTCGCGAAACCTGCTAGGTCAACGAAACGCGTCGCGCCAGTAAACTGGCCAACAGGAATCACGTCAGCGTTGTTGTTTCCATTGGTAAGGACGTCGACGAGTGATCGTCCAGATAGGACTTGATCAAGATAGGATTCCGCCGCCATTTGCTGGAGTGCAAAATTGAGCCAGGTTTGAATGGGGGTGGCCATACTATTTCTCCTTTTTCTTCAGATCAGCGGCAGGCTTTAAGACGTCTCTAATAAACCAGTGGTCAGGTCTATCGCTCAGCTTGGGGCAGGTTTGACCTGCTAACCACCAAATTCCCGTAAGATTGCGCACTCCTCCAGTTCGCTTAAACCCTCGCCGAACTGCGAGGATTTCGTTAGTCTCCAAATTCAAGACGATCAGTTCACTGCCAGCGATTCCAAGGTCTCGATCATGTGGTCGTGTGATCCCGCGCCATGTAACTCCGTATTTACTGTTCAGTGACTGCGCTTCTTTTTCCGCCACAATGTACGGAACACGCACAAATCGCCCGTTAATTGCTGTTTGATAGTCCTTCCCCGGATGAGCGTTTTCATCTCGGTAGTAGCGTCGGTAGCTGCTGGCATCCTGCGATTTGGCAAGTGGCACCTCTAAAAACTGGTACTTGCCCAAGTGAGGTTGCACAAAATACTCTTCTGGACTGTGGTACTCACCGTGAACCTCGACATAAGGAGCCTCCAGGCCGTAGAGATGCTCCATCTCATAATCCGTGGCTCTCTTTCTCGGTCGCATCAAATGAAAACCTTCCACATTCTCCACCGTCTTGTAGATGAACTCTCCCGCTTCAGTCTTGCAGAGATGCTCGAAGTACTGTTCCGATGTCATCCCCGACTTGTAGCCGCTGTCTGTCGAGACAGGATTCGGAATCTTAATGGACTGGGCGAAGCGCCCTTCTTCGGTGGCGAGCGGATCGGCAGGTTGCATCTTGGGCAGAATGCAGCGCGAATCCGTCGCGATCAGTTTCTTGCTCTGGCAGAGCTCGGCCATTTCCTTCATCACTTTCTGAAACCGTTCTCCCGGTGTCTCAGCAAAACTCATACAGGCCGAGAGCAACCCTGGAAGGAGACCGACCAGTAAGACGGAGAGTAGTGGTTTCCTCATGCCGCCATCCTTTCTTGCCCTATCCTCAAAATGGAACTATTTCGGTATCCATACTTTACAAAAACCAGCGGACAATAGAACTGACCACATCACGATGTCAAGGCTAATTTCACGACATCTCTCTCAATCCGATCCGACTCGTCTCCCGCGTTGTAGAGGTAGGTGTCGAACCCCGCGCCGCCCTCCAGCAGATCGCCATCACCCATCCCACCGATCAGCACATCGTTGCCGAGTCCCCCGAGCAGATGATCCGTCCCGCCCTGGCCGTCCAGCCGGTTGATCCCACTGTTGCCGGTGATCTCGTTGTCCAGCTCGTTGCCGGTGCCGTTGAGATTGGCAGTGCCGGTGAGGGTCAGATGCTCGACGGTGGTACCGGCCAATGAGAAGGTCACCGAGCTTTCGACCGTATCGGTCGTTCCATGGTCGCCGACTTCGAGGACCTGATCGCCGAGATCGTCCACCAGATAGGTATCGTTGCCGGCTCCCTCAATCATGTTGTCGGCGCCGGCGCCGCCTTCCAACCGATCGCTGCCGCCGTTGCCTTCCAGATAATCCCGTCCTGCATTCCCGATGAGCACATCCACGCTGCCGCCGCCGTAGAGACGATCGTCCTTGCTCCCGCCCGTGAGCGTGTCGAGAGTATCGGAACCGAAGAGGAACTCGCGCTGCGCGAGGGCCAGCGTGAGGGGCGTCTTGATTTCGTAGGTGCTGGCGACATCCTGGAAGTGAATGCTGCGCGTCGTCGTATCCTGATCCAGCTGATTCAGGGCAATCTTCTCCGCCAAGAAGAGCGCCCGATCGGTCAGATATTGCGACGTAAGCGAGCCGGTCCCATCTGCCAGGTTGAATCGATCGAGTTGGCCCTGATCGTTATGTGATGCGTATAATGCCTCATTCGCCTGCGGGGTATTGGCCACAATTGCAAAGGGGTTCAGTTCTTTCAGCGCGTACCGATAGGCCAGGCCTTGATCGGTGTCGGTGTCCGCTGTACCGGACAGCACCGCCAGCGTGACACTCGGGTCTGTAAGGTTCTGAATATTGAACGTCACGTTCTGGCTTTGCTGGGCGATAACCGCAGCTTTCACTGCCGCCATGTTGGTGTAAAAGGTGTTGCGGTTGGCGAGATTGCCGAACCCGCCGGTCGCCGGGTCTGCGGTGGTCTCGCTCACGGGTCCTGGCAAAAAGAGTCTCCGTAACGCATCAACTGCATGTTCTAACGACTTGGCTTCTGCCGTTCCGGACGAGCCGACAGTGAAGCCAGTGGCTCGTTCATTTGAAGACGCGGACATGACGGCTTCGACTTCCGGTTGCGTGAGCGTCGGGGCCACGGTCTGAAACAGTTCCTGTGTGGCCAACGAATCCACAATCAGCGTGATGCTGTGGGTGGTCCCAAAATCGCCATTCGCGCCAAAGAATCCGCCAAAGCCATCGAGATTCGGTTGATCTTCAATGAAGACTCGGGTTTCGGCCGCATGGTTGCCGGAGTTCGCCACATATTCCGTGTCGCCTTGAGAGGCATGACCGACAATTTGGGTAATCAGACTGAAGGCGCCATCGGTGCGCGCGATGTCGGCGGCACCGCTGGAGAGTGGGCCGAATTGAGCGGAGACAACCTCCTTAGCCCAGAGATACCGCGCATCGTTGTACACACTGGCAGTGTTCCCGGCGGCAAATGGATTGAAGGTGGGATCGGCCTGCTGGGCGTTCTTGGCCAGAATATAGCCAAATGGTAGTTGGTCATCAGGGGGCCTCGGTGTCGACAACCCCGCATCGGGATTCAGCAACACCAGCGTCAGCTTGCTAATCATTTGCTGCATACGCTGTGCTTCGGCAGCCTCGTCTGACAAAGTCACATTGAACGTGCCGCGGCCGGGGCCATTAAAGGTATAGGTATGAATCACTTCCGCCGCATGCATCTCCGTAAACACCGTCGCGAGGTGCGCTCCGAGGGAATAGCCCGTCACATTAATCTTCCCGCCGTTGGCGAAGAAGGCCTGGAGCGTCGCATCGACACTGCCATCCGCTTTGAGCCCCTGCTTCAAATCATTGAAGTAGTCCTCCATCGCCGCCAATTGCCCCAATGCGAAACCCTTCGTGACGATTTCGCCGTCGGCGCCAGTCAGGAAGAGCCCGTTCGCCCCGTCGCGTTCATAGTCTCCGCCATCTACCTGGTTCTTGTATTCGGTGCTGCGAAAGGAGAGTGTGTATTCACCAGTCTGATTGTTCCTCATTAACGTTGCGGAAAATCCGGTAGCATCATTGGCATGATGGTCAACGATCTGATAGTGGGCGACAAAGGCTTGAGCGCTACCAATGATTTGACTAGCATTTGATAGACTCGTCAGATTCACGAAGCGAGTTGCGCCAGGATTTGGCGAACTCACTCCGGGCGCGTTGTTGCCCGCCACCAAGCGATCTATTACCGCTTGATTGTCTTGCCTGTTGATGCCGTCAAGATAACTTTCAGCCGCCATTTGCTGTAGAGCGAACTCGAGCCAAGTCGTGATGTTGGTCTGCGGCATTATTTCCCTCCTTCTGAGTTCGCGTTCTTTGGCTTTAGAGCCTTAACAATAAACCAATGGGCGAAATTGCCATCTTTGTTAAAGGCTTTTCCTTCGTACTTAGGGCATACATGACCGGTGAGCCACCATGTTCCGGTAAGATTTCTCACACCCTCACTACGAATGAACCCTCTGCGGACAGCCAACACTTCATTGTTCTGCAGATCCAGGATAATCATTTCTCCACCTGCAATACCCAGCTCTCGATCATACGGTCGGGTGATCCCGCGCCACGTGACGCCATACTTACTGCTTAGGACCTTTATCTCTTCTTCAATCATTGGGGACTTTTCCTGAGCATAACCTGAAAATCGTCTAAACTTTGCCCCTTCGATTTTCGGTTTTGCTCCAGAAAGCAACGGTGCTTCTAGATAGGAATAGGCAGCCCATGGTGGATTCACAAAGATGGTCGGAAGCCTTGATGCTTCCCAGTCGGTATACCCATATGGATCTTCAAGAGCATAGAGATGTTCTTGGTGGTAATCAGTTGCTTGTTCCCTCGGCCGCATGAAATAGAGCCCCTCCACATTCTCCACCGTCTTGTAGATGAACTCGCCCGCCTCCGTCTTGCAGAGATGGTCGAAGTATTGTTCCGGCGACATGCCGGGCTTGTAGCCACTGTCTTCAGGGACTGGATTGGGGATCTTGATCGAGTGGGCGAACCGACCTTCTTCGGTGGCTAACGGATCGGCAGGTTGCATCTTGGGCAGAATGCAGCGCGAATCCGTCGCGATCAGTTTCTTGCTCTGGCAGAGCTCGGCCATTTCCTTCATCACTTTCTGAAACCGTTCCCCTGGCGTCTCGGCAAAACTCACGCAGGCCGAGAGCAACCCTGGAAGGAGACCGATCAGCAAGACCAAGAGTAATGGTTTCCTCATGCCGCCATCCTTTCTCATCCCATCCTCAAAATGGAACTATTTCGGGAACAACGGAACGGGGACATTCTACGTTTCCACTAATTTCTGTGGGCGTCCGATCGGTCGGAGGCTCGCATCCAACCCCAACCGCTCCGCCGTCACCGCAGTCCATGCGTCCGATCCGAACGGGGCGTTGCGATTCACGCTCTGTCGGATCCGTTGGACGTCCCTCTCCTCCATCGACCCGTTCACCCACTCGAGCCACGACTCGGGCCGTACCACCGGTCCGGCTTCTACCCGAGGGCCTCGCACCGCTTCCCTCCAAACACGGGCACTCGACCACCGCCAGTGTTCGGCTCGCGACACGAGATGCGCCCGAACCGGATTGAGTTCGATATAGCGCAACACCGTCAGGAGATGATCGTCTTGCTCGATCGGAAACGCTTTGAACCGGCCCTGCCAGACATGGCCGCTCGAGTCGTGCCACCGGTGATACCGTCTGACATGCGCCGTCAACAACCACTGCATCCATCGACTCAGCTCTCCATCGTGGGAGGGCCAGAGCGCGAGATGAAAATGATTGGGCATGAGACAGTACGCCAGCACACGCATGGGAATACGTTGGGACGCCTGGCTCAGCAGATCCATAAACGCCTGGTAGTCCCCCTCCGCATGAAACACCTCGGACCGACCGTTACCCCGATTGATCACGTGGTAACAATAGTCTCCGACTGACGCACGCGCAGTCCGTGGCATAATTAAACCCCGCTTAGCGCCTCAGGCCGCTCGATAATGCAGAATGTCCCCGTTTTTCTCTCGTGATGTCTCGCGACGACAAACCGCACGCAGCCACCTTCACAATTCAGAAATACCACCATTTACATCTATTCCTAACCAAAACAGGCGCGACCTTATCGACTGTTCGGCTCCCTTGTCAACGGCGCATTTGACCCTATGGCAGAGCCGAAGAGATCTATTTCTTGCGGACTACCCCTTCAATGATGAGCCCCGTGCCTAAGCACTGACGTATCCGGCAGGCTCCCCCTGCCGAGAGCATTTCAGGCTTCACGCTTCAGATCTTCCCGCTCTTCTTTTCTTGTCTTTCCCTTTGCGGTTTTCTCCGCTGCCATTCTCGCCAATGTCGCACCTCGTGCTACGGAATGGCTTGCCTACGGTTCATGACATTCTTCGCATCCCAACTAGGCAGCACGGCCAAGATCGACTATATTGAGGTCCAATCAACGTCCTCCGCTCCATGGGAAAGGCTCGCACACGATGGGATCTCGAAGCTACACCGCGATTGTTGAAAAAGAAGGCAGCGGGTTTGTCTCGCTCTGCCTGGAACTTGACGTGGCGAGCCAGGGAGAGACGGTGGAGTCAGCCACCGCCAATCTCAAAGAGGCCGTGGAACTGTTTCTGGAGTGTGCCGATCCTGCTGAAATCGAACGTCGCCTTCACACGGAAGTCTTCGTCACCCGCTTTGAAGCGGCGCATGGGTAAACTCCGCATCCTCTCCGGACGAGACGCCTGTCGCATTCTCTAGCAACACGGATTCCATCTGGTCCGCCAACGCGGTAGCCACATGGTGATGCAACGGCATACCACCTCCGGCACGGTGACAGTGCCCGTTCCAGATCATGTCGAACTCCGTATCGGTACACTTCAATCGATTATTCGTCAGAGCGGAATTCCGCGTACGGCCTTCGAAGCGTAAGGCCCCTGCTACATTTTATTGGAGTTCTGCTACACTGCGCTTATGGAACCGTCCCCAACCACGCCCTCTACCGAGTCACCCCTGCGGCTCTTGCCGGCCTACTTGGGCACGTCTTCTATTGAGGACGCCCTTCGTACAGCCCGAGGTCGACGGGTGCTGTGGCTTGAAATTCTCGTGAATGATCGACTGGATCTTTCTCCCTGGCACTCTGATCCGGCGGTCCATGAGGCGTTCCTGACTGCGTGCCGATGGTATACCCAGTATCGCCGGCTGATTACGTTTGTCTTGAACCGCACGCCCCTCCCCTCCACTCCCGGTCCGATCGATTCGCGAGACTACCGGGCCTTCGCCGAGGCGCTGTATTTTGCCCACGCTCAACACTGACCAACTCATTGCGCTCTTAGCACGCTATGTCGCCGAGACCGGCACGACGCTCGACCTGCTTCTGGTTGGTGCTCTGGCACTGCCTGCCTATGGCATTCCCGATCGCGCAACTCGCGATGTGGATGCGGAAGTAGTGGGGCCACTCGACGGATTACTGAACTTTCTGACTGCCGCGCAGGTGCCGGCTGACCTGACGCAAAACTTTTCAGGCTGGTCGGTCGTGGCGATGCCTCCGGGCTACCGCGACCGGGCCACAGTTCTCGTCAATCGGCCTAATCTCCGGGTCAGCGTCCTTACGCCGATCGATTTCATTCTTGCAAAACTACGGCGCGGCACCGATGTAGATCTGGAAGACGCTTTGCTCGTCGCACGGCGGTACCAGATTACCGCTGATGACCTGCGCATTGCCGCACAAGCAGCACTCGCCGCCTCTCCTCAAGACACCGCGTTGTTTCTGTTCCGAAAAACCGTGGATCTGTTTTGCCAGAGCCTACCTCCCGCTGTTGAATAGCTTTGTCCACAAAGAGAAAGAAGAGCCTCACTCAAGGAAAACTCCCCATTTAGGACCAGGCAGCGCTGATGACGAGTGCCCTTGGCTGCAATCGCCTGGGCGACCATAGGGTGGCCCCCATGGCACAAGGTTATTGGCAATCACCGCGATCTAGCATACAATCTTCTACACATCTCTTCATGCGGCGGCTTATGATGCTCTGTGATCCAACCTCGCTCCTTCCTTTTGCCCGGAAGTATATTTGGTGGACCACCCCGGAGGTGGCCATCTCGATGCCACAGCGCGTAGCGGCCCAGGTCATGAACCTCGGTGACTATGATGATGTGTTAGCATTGGTGGCGCTGACAGGTGACGACTATCTCCGTGAGGTGTTACGCACGGCTGAAATCGGGCAATTCTCGGCACGCTCTTGGGCCTACTGGCACTACCGGCTTGGGCTGGCTCCTCCCAATCAGGTGCCGACGATGCCCGCGCGGGCCGTCGCATGATCGGCGCCTTTACGCCCCACTTAGAGATTTTACCCTCTGCACAACGCCTATTGTGGACTGAACTCCGTCCGGCGCCACGGATGGGGTTTGTGCTCTACGGCGGAACGGCGATTGCGTTGCGACTCGGGCACCGGGCGTCCGTCGATTTTGACTTCTTCACGGACCAGCCATTGAATCGGACCGCGCTCTCTTCGTCCTTTCCTTTTCTTCACCGAGCCACGCTCCTCCAAAACACACCTGACTCCCTGACGGTCCTTGTGCCTCCCAACACCTCGGATGATCAGCATGTGAAAGTCTCCTTCTTTGGTACGCTGTCATTTGGGCGGGTGGGTGAGCCGGACGTGACGGCTGATGGGATACTGCAAGTGGCAGCACTCGATGATTTGATGGCCACGAAACTGAAAGTGATCTTGCAGCGGATCGAGGCCTAAGACTATCAAGATATCGCCGCGCTGCTTCGTGCCGGAGTCAGCCTTTCCCACGGACTGGCCGGCGCACGCGCCCTGTACGGACCTGCGTTTCAGCCGAGCGAGAGCCTGAAAGCCCTTGTGTACTTTGAAGGCGGCGACCTTCACCGTCTGACCCAGGAAGAGCGTACGCTACTCATCGCGACGGCCAGTTCCGTTCGCGCCATGCCCTCGGTTGACATCAGAAGCCGTGCGCTGGCCTTCTCGCCTGCATCGTAATGGTCTGTACCCAGCTACGCCCCCCGGTCGTTCCCTCAAGGTTTTCTCACGGCACAATATGACTCGGCCTGTTCAGCCTACAAAAAAGGGGAGTCTCCCTGGCGGAAGACTCCCCTTTCCATATACATAAACCCTACAGACCGTACCGTTTCCCTCTCACGCTTAGGTTCTGTGACTCAAGCCTGTCCTGAAACCATTTCTTGCCCAGTCAGCGACACCTTCTGTGCGCGACCCACCGCCCTCCTCGTCCGAAGAAAACGCGTCAATCGACTACTGTCCCGATGCCAGCGGCGGCATGTTGATGCCGACGCGCTCTAAGCCCATGATGACGGTCAGGGCGGCGGGTGAGTGCTGCACGATTTCCTTCTGCACTTCGATGCGGCGCAGGTCGACAAATTCCGGCGCCGTCAGGCCGAGAGATTCACGATAGGCGCGATCCGCGATGCCGCGTTGCTTTTCGGCTTTCTCCCGGGACTCTTCCGCTTTTTGAAATTCCACCATCGTAATCTTGCGCTGTTCCTGGATAATGGTCTGCGTCGTCTGCTCCACCACGCCCTTGGGCGGCAGAATGCTCCCGACGACCACGCGATTGAGCCGAACCGGGATGCCCTGCTTCTCGATCAGCTTGGTCTGCACTTCTTTGGCGATCGCATCCTGCAACTTCTGCCTGGTGGTGGGATCGGTCGTCAGCTGGAAGAGGGGATACCTCTGCACTTCTTCGCGCACAAAGGTGCGAAAGGCTTCCTTCGCATTATTCGCATACCAATTGGGGCCGTACTTGCTGATCAGCTCCGGCGATTTCCCCTCGATGACATTCGCGATCAGGAACGCATCGAACGAGACCGGCGCATTTTCTGACGAGATAATATCGAAATGCTCGGAGTACTGAATCGGACGGATATCGACATCGACGACTTTCGTGGTGGGAGCCACGACCACGCGGCCCGTCTTGGTGGGCACCGGATCGACGCCGCCATGGCCGAAGAAAAACGGCTGTTCGACCAAGACCCCCTCATGCCCTGCCTCGATGGCCACGCACCCGGTCCCCAAGACCATCCATCCGAATGCCAGTACGATTCCACATAAACTGCTCGCGTCTCTCCTCATACGCCCCTCCTCGGTTAGCCCCGTCTCCATCGCAGACGGTGATGGGTGAATAGCCGGCGCCTATCAGCGGCGAACCAATCTCATGGCAATACCTTACGAAGCGCTTTGACGGATTGTCAAACCAGGGAAAGAGGCTACGTCACGAGTCGAGGAGAACTGACGACGGAAGAGGGGATGTCGCAAAAGCCGCTAGAAAATACCGGCTTGTTTCTGCAACCAGCGCACATACTTGATGATCTGATCGACATCGTCAGAAGTCACTCCGTCGATCTTGGGCATATTTCCGAATTCCCAGTGGTGAGCCTTCACCCCGTTCGCAGCCGCTCGCTGAAACGCGGCATCGCCATGATGGTTCGGTTCATAAATTTTATGGACCAGCGGGGGGCCCTGACTTGTCCCGACTCCACCGACCCCATGGCAGGCAGCACAGTTGGCTTTAAATTTACCCTCTCCCGGCTGCACGTCCGCGGGAACCACTGCATTCACCGCCGCCTTGGGTGCGGACTCGCCCTGACTGCAGGCCGGAGCGACACCCACAACACAGAAGAGGACCGCCATGCCGCACGCCCGTGAGATCTTCATCGACGACTTACTCCTTCGGAGTGGATTGATCGGGTGGCCGGGACGGCTGCCCGAATTGCTCTTGCAGCATCGCCTGCGTCTTCGCCAGCGTAATCCGACGATACACCCGTGCACCGACCGGGACGAGGACGATCAACCCGATGGTGAGATACATAAAAAATTCTTCAGGAGACATCACAACCCTCTTTCCGTTGGAGTCTACCGTACCGCATATGCGACCGGATCCTCAACTCCCGCCTGGGCAAATCCTTGTCGACGAATAAGACAGCTATCACAACGGCCACAGGCCAGCGATCCGATCGGATCATAGCAGCTATGCGTCAGCTGGAGCGGGGCCTGGAGTCTCAGGCCCAGTTGAATGATCTCCGACTTGGACAACGTCAACAATGGAGCACGGACTTCCAGGCGCGCCCCCTCGACCCCGCTCTTCGTGCCGGCCGCCACGGCCTGCTCGAATGCGCGGATGAATTCCGGACGGCAATCGGGATAGCCTGAGTAATCCAGCACATTGGCTCCGAAATAAATAGCCGATGCTCCCACGACTTCGGCATGGGCCGCAGCCAACGATAAAAAGATCAGGTTTCTGGCGGGGACATAGGTGACCGGAATGCCCTGCGCCCGCTCCTGCTCCCGACGATCCTTGGGAACGACCAGATTTCCGGTCAGCGCCGATCCCCCCAACGCGCGGAGATCCACCTCCACGACCAGATGGTTGTGGACGCCGAATGCGGCAGCCACCTGTTTGGCTTGCTCGATCTCAATGGCGTGTCGTTGACGATAGGCGACGGTCAGCAAAAAGAGCTCGTACCCCTCCTGCCTGGCCACGGCGACCGTGACCGTCGAATCCAGCCCCCCACTCAGGAGGACAACGGCACGGCGCTGGGATGTGGCATCATGCGGCATGACATGAATGGAGGGGAAACCAGAGATATCAGCCCCGGCATGAGGTTTCATGCAGCACCGCAAAGAAAGAGGGACGCGGCTCAGCACATGACGGGGCGCGGGAGGAAGAGGGCGATCAATCGCGATCTTCTTCCTTTTCAATCTTTTCCAACAACTCGGCTTTGGATTGACACTCGACACAGAGCTTGGCGAACGGCACGGCCTGAAGCCGCTTCTCGCTGATCTCGATTCCGCACTCGGCACACATGCCATAGGTGCCGTCACGCAAGCGATTGAGCGACTCATCGATGGCTTGCCGACGGCGATTGCGCATCTCCATGAGGGAGATGCCGAGTTCGCGATCAAGATCCATCAACGCCTGGTCACCGACATCTCGGGCCGACTCCAGTCGACGCTGCTGATCCTCGGTCAATGACTGCCCCAGGTTGCCTTCGATCTCGCGGATGATCTCCTGGCGCTTGCCCATCAACATCTGGTGCAATGTTTCTTGGCGGCGTTCACGGGCATCCCGGTCTTTCGCCGATTCTTTGGGACGCATCGCCTCAATAATAATCTGTGCAGGAGCCGCCTTTGCCGTCACGACGACAGATGGAGCAGCCTTCTTGGACTCAACCGCAGGGGCCGGCTTGGTCTTCTTTGCTTCCGTTTTCTTTTTCGCAGGCACTTTGGTCGCCATAGAATAATGCTCCTTGGGTAAAGAATCCCCCAAAAAAAGTCCGGCATCTATATCACGGCGTGTAGGCTTTGACAAGGGCTGGTGGTCACTAACCGGGAGGGCCCTAGGAATAGAGGATCGTCGAATGCACAGGATAGCCAGCGAGTTTGTCTCTTCCCTTAAGCCCCTTGAGCTCGACCAGAAAGTCGAGTCCCACGACTTCTCCTCCGAGTTGGCGGATCAGGCTGATTGTCGCCTCGGCCGTCCCTCCCGTGGCGAGGAGATCGTCTACGATCAAGACACGCTCTCCCGACCCGATGGCATCCCGATGGATCGCCAAGGTGTTCGATCCATATTCAAGGCTATACTTCACCTCGAAGCAATCGGCCGGCAATTTCCCCGGTTTGCGGACCGGCACAAACCCGGCCTTCAGCCGCTCCGCCAGCACGCCGCCGAAGATAAACCCGCGCGACTCGATGCCCACCACCTTATCGATCCGTGCATCTTGGTATCGTGCGGTGAGATCGTCGCTCAGCTTGCGAAACGCCGTTGCGTCCTTCAGCAATGTCGTAATGTCGTAAAAGAGAATACCGGGCTTGGGGAAATCCGGCACTTCGCGAATGAGGGCTTGATAGTTGATGGCGGTCTCCGGAACTAAAGCAGGTCGGCCTGCGTCATGGTCTTTCGCTCGATCGTGCCCCGAAGCCGGACTAAGGCCGTTGTTTCGATCTGGCGGACCCGCTCGCGGGTTAACCCCATCGCCCGGCCTATCTCTTCCAGTGTCTTCGACTCATCACCGTCGAGCCCAAACCGCGACACAATAACAGTTTGCTCTTTTTCAGGCAACTCCTTGACCCAACTCATCAGTTCTGTGCGACGCCGGATCCCATCCGCCGTGTCGTCCGGAGACATGCACATGGGATCTTCGATGACATCGCGCAGGAAGGTATCCGTGCGATCATTAATGGGGCTATCCAGCGAACAGGTCGTCCGGGTCAACTGCTTCAAGTCGAGGATCTCCTCCTCGTTGGTCTTCATCTTCTTCGCCACTTCGTGCGGCAGCGGTTCCCGGCCAAGCTCCTGCACCAGTTGCTCAACCTTCCCCATATACCGATTCAGCCGCTCGACCACATGGACCGGCAGACGCACCAGCTTGCCTTGATTGATGATGGCCCGTTCGATGTATTGGCGGATCCACCAGGATGCGTAGGTGCTGAAGCGGAACCCGCGCTTATAGTTGAACTTCTCGACCGCTTTGATCAGTCCAAGATTGCCTTCCTCGACGATATCCGAAAAAGGAAAGCCTCGATTGATGTAGCGCTTGCCGATACTGATCACTAAGCGAAGATTGGACTCGATCATGATCTGCCGGGCCTGCTCATCGCCGGCCTGCACTCGCTTCCCTAATTCCTGCTCCTGCTTGAAATTGAGCAGCGTCGAGCGACGCACTTCGCGCAGATAACTCTTGAGCGTGTCCAGTCCTTCAGACCGATTCGAGGATTTCTCCTCGCGGTCAGGCGGACCGTCCACTTCAATCCCCTCGATCTCGTCGGCCGACTGTCGTCGGGCTTCACTCATGTCCTGAAGCTCCTCGTCCTGTCGACTCATATCGGTCGGTATCCTTTGACTCGGTTCGCTAGTACCAGATTTGGAACTCGGTAAATCGTTCGGTTCCCGGATTCCATTCCACCGTCACCGCCGTGACGCGTGCGGCCGGAGGTCCAACGCCAAGCTCAGTGAGCAGCGCGTCGATCGTCTCGCGCGGCCCTTCGACATCCAACTCGACTCGACCATCGTCGAGGTTACGCACACCCCCGACCAGTTTGCGCTGCGCGGCCACTCGGGCAGCAAAGGCCCGGTATCCGACTCCCTGCACACGACCATTCACCACAATGTGAGCGCGCACCTGAGATGTCATACTCGAGTCAACCTTGCGAGCCCCAACAGATTGCGCAACACGGTGGAATACTCTCACACCTCCTCAGACCCGTCACGCGTTTTGCAAATCTACGCGAGCCTACGAACACACAACCAGAGCCGGCCCGTCGCGGATTCAGCCGCGCGCGGGAACATTGTGCCTGTGACTTCCGCGCAGACCACACGCGAAAAAATCGTGACGGTTGTGTGTCCGGCCCATCACGGTGATGCACCGATCAAGAGAAGCCGACTCGCACGACGTAATGGGTGAATTGAAAAGGAAGCTTGGGTAACCCGCCCGTCGCCTCGATGACGGAGGAGGCTCCGGGGTGGGAGAAAATCAACACCTAACTCTGCTGGAGGTCTTTATCCGCGTGCGTCAACTGCAATACATCGACAAAGAGCACGCGGGCCGAACGAAGTGCGGTTTGGTCGGGGCGAAAGGATTTGAACCTTCGACCCCTGCGTCCCGAACGCAGTGCGCTACCGGGCTGCGCTACGCCCCGACAAGGCGACTCATAAAAACGGGAACCGGATTGTCTTACAAGATGGGGGTAAAACGCAAGCCATGTGCTTCAGCAACTCCGGAACAGGTGACTTGGCCGTTTTTTAGGTTGACACCCTTGGCTAATCCTGGATCGGATTGAATGGCCCGCTCGACTCCTTCTGAGGCCAGGCGAAGGAGATACGGCAAGGTGGCATTCGTGAGCGCGAACGTGGATGTCCGTGGGACGATGCCCGGCATATTGGCCACACAGTAGTGCAACACGCCATCGACGAGATAGACGGGATCCGAATGTGTCGTGGCCTTGGTGGTCTCGAAACAACCGCCCTGATCCACTGAGACGTCCACCACGACCGCTCCCGGCTTCATGCGCGCCACCAAGGCCCGCGAAACCAGCTTGGGCGATTTAGCCCCCGGAACGAGCACCGCACCGATCACAAGATCCGCGTCGCGCACCGCCTGTTCGATAGCCGCTTCATTTACCGCACGCGTCACAATACGCCCCTGGTACAAGTCGTCCAGATAGCGTAGCCGGTCCACATCCAGATTAATCACCGTGATCTGGGCGCCCAATCCGACCGCGATCCGGGTCGCTGAAGCCCCGACCACGCCGGCTCCCAGCACCACAACGTTCCCAGGCTCAACTCCGGGTACGCCAGCCAACAATACCCCGCGCCCGCCCTGAAGCTTTTCCAAATAGTGGGCACCCACCTGAACCGACATGCGCCCGGCAATTTCGCTCATCGGCTTCAGCATCGGGAGGCTGCCATCGCGTGCCACAGTCGTTTCGTAGGCGATGGCGGTGATCTTCGTCTCCAAGAGAGTCTTCGTGAGTTCGGGAAGGGAGGCAAGATGCAGATAGGTAAACAGAACCTGCCCGGGACGAAACAACGAGCACTCGGACAAGAGCGGTTCCTTGACCTTGACGATCAGGTCCGCCTTCTCAAACACCTCTCCTTTGGATGAAGCGATCGTCGCACCGGCCCGTCGATACTCTTCATCGGTGAATCCACTCCCTGCCCCGGCCGACGGCTCCACCCAAATCGTGTGCCCAGCCTTGCGCAACGCCGACGCCCCATCCGGCGTCAGGCTGACGCGATATTCATGGTCTTTGATTTCTTTGGGAACACCGATAATCATAATAAATCCTCAACTGGTGGCCAGAGCGAACATGCCGCCATCATCTCATAAGCGTTCCAGGGTGCCAACCTCTGTCGTCAAGAGGACTCGCACTATCCTATATCTCTCATATGCACATGCACCTTCAATGCAACTGGACAGCCCAAAAACCCCTGGTGTAAGATGCGCGCGCCGTTGAATACTTTCCCGCTCATCTTATCGAGGAGGCACGCAATGGACCTGTCGACCGGATCGTGTCATGCCTGTCAGGCTTCTTCCGGGCCGGTGATTAAGTATTCACTGGGAAAAGACTTTTTCGGTCGCCCTTACGATCGGCTGTCGCCCTCTTCCGACCAAAGTCCGAAGTGGTATTGCGAATCCTGTTCCATGCACAAGACTTTGCAGCGAGACTTCCGCGATATCGGAACGGAGTACGACAAGCTCTCTGCCGCTCAATCCTCTGAACTGGCCAAGGGCGAAGAGTTTCGCCGCGCGTTCCTGCGACTGCGTGAAATCCGCACCATCCTGGACGCCCAGCCCGGCCAATCTCCGTTTCTCCATGTTGCAGAGGTCCAGTTGCTGATGGAACGACTCAACACCGCCACCATGCCCGTATAGGACACTACCGATGCCTGGATTCAAACGACATATTTTCGTCTGCACCAACCAGCGGTCCGCCGATGACCCCCGCGGCAGTTGCTCGAAGCTGGGTTCACAAGCGCTGCACGATATGTTTAAGCAGGAAACGAAACGGCTAGATTTGAAAAATACTGTCCGCGCAAACAAGGCCGGCTGCCTGGACCGTTGCGCCGAAGGGCCCAGCGTGGTGATCTATCCCGAAGGCGTCTGGTACACGGTCAAGTCGGAAGCCGACGTGAAAGAAATCATGGAGTGCCACGTGATGAAGGGCGACGTCGTCACCCGGCTACTCATGCCCGATCATCCGGCCCCGGCGAAACTCCCACCGTTGTCCCAATAAGACGGTACACGGATACTATGGCTGTCGAAGAAAAGTGGAAAGCCAACCAGGAAAAGGTGGCCTTCACCAAACAGTTTCCCGGGCTGACACTGGATTGGAAAGCCTGTGAAGGCAAAACCGTTCAAGCCGTGCTCTCTTTAACCGGGAAACAAGGCGCTGCGGTAGTCGTCTTCACCGACGGTTCTTTTACCATCGTGCCCCCGTTGGCGCCGGAAGCCTGGGAATTCGGACAGGCCCTGATTGATGCCCGCGCCCATCTTGAACCCAAACACCAGGCAGCCTATGCGGAGTTTGATCGTCTAGCTAAGAAAGATAAGGATGCCCTGAAGTCAGCCCGAGTGGAAAAGATCATCGGCGCGATCGAGAATAATCTCGAACAGATTCCCGAACTCAAAGATCGACTGAAAGCCCTCGTGAAGGAGTGGAAGTGAGCAGTCTTCCCGACAAAAACATGTTTGAGATCTTCTCCCAAGGTCTCTTTGAAGGAGTAAAGCCTATGATGGTCATTCGCGATCACCTGGTCCGCCATCCCGACCGCTGTCTGCACAACGGGATCTGCATCCCTATTTGCCCGACCAGCGCCTGGATCTCGACGCCTCCCTATAAGTTCGATCCCTCCCGCTGCCTGGAAAGCTGCCGTCTCTGCCTGGACGCCTGCCCGTCACAAGCGATCTTCGCGGTGTTCAAGAAGGGCGAAAAGCTCCTGGAGCCGCAGAAGAAGTAGAACCAGCCTAGGCGATCTGCTTCCTCAGTCTTCCCCAATAGGCCGTCCCGACATAACCGCAGGCACCGGTGAAGGTGGTCAGCGCCAGGATCTGATAGACCTTACTGCGCGGGATCTTCACTTTCACGGCGGGATTCAACAGATCCCGCGACTGCAACACCAGCTTGAGCGATTCGCCGGCTGACAGGATCGGCCACATGCAGGACAGCCGGAGCCGCATTTCGTGGCGCGGAATCGACATGGTATACATCCAGCCCTGATCGAGATGCTCCGTGGCCATGCGGATCAGCTTGCTCAAGACCGGCCGAAAGCGTGACAGATTGGCCTGGTTCAGCAGGTCGCGCGGCGTGAGCCCCGCCTCATCCAGCATCGTCTCCGGAATGTAGCAGCGCCCCTTCTGCAGATCGTGCGCGACATCTTTCACAATGTTCGTGAGCTGCAGTCCTTTCCCGAACCGCACGCCCACGTCAGACATGTGCTTCACATTCCATGAGGCCAACGCTTTTCGATGGGCGCACATGAGATCGGTCCAGAACTCGCCGACGCAACCGGCCACGTAATAGGTATACCGATCCAGATCGTCGAGCGTCTTCAACGCCGTCAGCTCGTCGGCCGACTGTCCGGAAAAGCGGCTGAGGTCCAACTCCATGCCCTGCGTCAGTGTCGTCATGAGCCGCTGTATACGACGGCGATCCTCCGGGGAACAGTCCTGGAAGAGTCGAAAACAGTCTTCCAGCCGTTCAAGCAGCACACGCTCGGACGAATCCTGCTGGAGCGGGCCCATCGCCTGCTGGATGTCACGAATCTGCGACCAGGAGATCTGGTCGCTCACAAACTGCGCTTTCAACTGACTGAGGAAGTCGAGACGCCGCGAACGATCAATCAGATCCGTATCGGCGATCGTGTCGGCGGCACGGGCAAACAAGTAGCCCAAGCCGACCTGATCCCGTACATCTGCCGGCACGACGACTAACGTCGTATAGAACAGGCGGGACACTTGCTTGAGCAGGTCGCGAAGCAGCCCAGTCTTGGAGGGATTCGTACTCGTGGAACAACCTCTACTTTACTTCGAACTTGCCTTCCATCCCCTTGTCGCGATGGCTGGGCAGGGGCCAGAGACGCTTGTCACAATAGATAGGAAACACGCCCGTCTGCGTCGGTGTGAATTTGACGACGACGGTCTTCCCTGCCGACACGTCCTGCTCGACAGAGAGCTCTTTGATAATAAAGTTATGCGGCGTAATGGTCGTAATACTCGTCAAGATCAATTCCACCGGCTTCCCCGATTCGACAATGACATGGTTGGGCGTATAGGAGTAGCTGTCGAGGGTGATCGTGGCGCGCTGAACCCCATCAGCCGCCAGAGGAACCACAAAGGGTGGAACCGGCTGGGCAATATCCGCAGCCTGGGCAACCGCAATCTGCAAGGCGATCATCAATCCAACCGCACCGATCAGCCTACACGCTCCCATGTGCACCTCCACGATGAGACCCTTCTAACAGGATCACGACGAAGGGGTCAACTTTCCCCCACACATTCAGAAGCTTCCGGTGTCTTGACCTTTGCCGATCGAGCCTTATATTCCATTCTCGGGACGCCACATACCGTCGCCTACATTTCGAACGAGCGGTTTGTGTATAATCAAAGCAACAAAATCACTCACCCCCTACCGGCGGCGAGTTTCTGTCCCCAAGGAGGATATCGATGAAGTGGCTTAAGGGCATTGGGCTCTTCTTAATTGCGAACTTCTTAATCTATCTGACGCTCTCGTTCACGGCCAACCTGCTGGTCAATACGGTGCTCCCGGCATTCGGCATCGATGTGCGCGGGGTGTTTAGCCAGCAACTGCTCGTCTGGTCGCTCGTGATCGGATTCGGCGGCGCGTTCATCAGTTTGGCCTTCTCGAAACAGATGGCCCGCGCGATGCTCGACTGCGAGCAGATCACCCAGCCCCGGACGCAGGCGGAGCATGTGATCTTTGGATCGGTCCAGGAGATTGCTCAACGGTTGGGGATTACCATGCCCGAAGTCTGGGTCTACAGCTCACCGGACCCCAATGCCTTTGCCACCGGTCCCAGTAAGAACAACTCCATGGTCGCTGTCTCCACCGGGCTGCTACAGAATTTGAAGGACACTGAAGTGAAGGCCGTGCTCGCCCATGAGATGGGACACGTCTATAACGGCGATATGTTCACAACCACGGTACTCGCCGGGCTCATGAACACCTTCGTGCACTACATCAGCAATTTCCTCTCCAGCATGGTGGGGCAACCCTCGGGGCAGGACCGGGAAGAAGGCAGCTCCGCAGGCAACCCGATTCTGGGCTTGGTGGTCTACATCGTCTTGCAAGTGGTGCTCTCGTTCCTCGCCATGATCGTCGTAAGCTGGCATTCACGCCGGCGTGAGTTTGCCGCCGATGCCTTTGCAGCCAAGGTCTATGGGAAAGACTCGATGATCGGGGCGTTGCGCGGCATCGATCGATGGGTCAGCCGCACGCAGTTTCAGCCCAGCGGCCAGGATGCGTTGGCCACGATGAAGATATCCGGAAACACCTCAGGATTCATGCATCTCCTCGCCACACACCCGCCGATCGAAGAGCGGGTCGCGGCACTAGAACAGCTCTAAAGGAAGAAGGAGCCCATGATGAACACATTCCTCACTGCAGCATCTCTAGCGACGCTCATGAGCGGGCTCTTCATGGCGGTCCCTGCTGTGCAAGCTGAACCGGAAGGACTACTGATGACGGCGAAAACGACCAGCCTCTATGACTTCACGATGGACGATATCGATGGGAAACCGGTCAACCTCGGACACTACAGAGGCAAGGCGCTTCTGGTCGTCAACACGGCCAGCTTCTGCGGCAATACCCCGCAGTACACAGAGCTTGAAGCCATCTATGAGCAATACCATGACAAGGGGTTTGAGATTCTGGCGTTTCCTGCCAACAATTTCGGCCAGCAGGAACCGGGAACAAACGCGGAGATCAAGGGCTTCTGCCTGACGAAGTACAGCGTCAGCTTTCCCCTCTTCAGCAAAATCAGCGTCAAGGGATCGGACAAGCACCCGCTCTATCAATACCTGACTGAAAAAAGTCCGTTCCCCGGCGAAGTGGAATGGAATTTCCAGAAGTACCTGGTCGATCGAAACGGCAATGTCGTGGCGCGCTTTCCGCACCGCATGAAGCCGTCATCGCCTGAAATCGTCAAAGAAGTAGAACGGGTACTCGCAACCAAGTAGTCGCATCACGCTCTGCGATAGAACGTGATGTGCTGCCGATACTCCTGTATCGCGGCTTCGAGTGACGCCTTGCCCAGGGGAATGTTCGCCTCCAGCGTATCTTCGATGGCGTTATCATCGATCTCGACATCGTAGCGATCCTGAATATTGGTCCGTACAGGCCCTCCCAACGTAATATCCCGCGGCATGAAGATCTCTTTCCAGACTTCCTTTTCGACCAGACAGACATCCCGAAATCGCTCATAGAGCAAGGTCAGTTTCTCTAGATCAGACACCTTCACGCGTTCTCCCATCGTGGCCTGTACTCCTTCGTAGTCTCGAAATGAAATCGTGTGAGAATCGGTATCGCTCAGCGCGCCGACGGAGGGGAAGGGAGCATCTTGTCGGTAATCGTAAACCGCAACGTCCCCACCTGATTGACCGCATGAAAGGACTGTTGCCCATGCGGAGCGATATACAACTTGACCACATAGCTCCCCATCGGCCAGCGTTCGCCCGGTCGCTTCAACTCAAGAAACCCATACCGTTCATAGCCAGGCAGTTCCAGAATATCCTGCCCAAACGGCTTGGCCGGCAGGGTACCGCCCTCCCCCTCCAAGAACCACTGCGCACTAAACTGTGTGGGGTCTTCCAAGGGAGCCGATTCAAACACAATGTAGACCGCCGCGGCATCCGGCGGGAACACCGAGGTGGGATCCACAGGCTTCAATCGTGGGTCCTGCGTGTACCAGCCCTTTCGGCCGAACGTATCCCACTCGACTTCGTACCCCCTGGCCATCTTGATCCAGGTAAACAGCGACTGAGGAATTCCGGCTTTCTGATCGTCGAACGAGGGGCTTTGCGTTGATCCAAACTCCGTCGTTTCCTGTTCCTTTTGAGGCATCAAGTCTTTCCCGTTTGCCGGAGAGATCCAGAGGCCCAGGACCAAGAGGCAGCATCCCACAGGAGATGACGTCACCAAGGTACGCCATCGGTTCTCACAAACTCTGAGCCAGAGACTTCCCATTGTCCTCATCCTCGTACTCATGGTATCGGGACTCAGCAACAGGGGTCAACCATCCGCTCGCCTCGACCGATGAGGAGATTGGTTGGTCGCGTCCTGTGATAGAGTGCCGTGACGGTCCTACTTCCTTGTGAACATAACCGAATGAATTCAGCCATCCCCGCTGCCTCGACTCAGGAATCAGCCGAAACAGCCGCCGCGCATGATTCAGGCCGGCGGTTTGGTCTGCGCGACGGCATCTTTCAGGCCACGACACAGGGGGCCGGCGAGCAATATCTTTCGGCCTTTGCCCTCATGCTCCACGCCACCCCGTTTCAGTTGAGCCTGCTCTCCGCGCTCCCGCAGCTGCTCGGCACCTGGGCCCAATTCGTGTCCGTGAAAGTGTCGCATTGGTTTCCCCATCGCAAGACCCACGTACTCTGGGGCATCATCGGCCAGTCTATCGCCTGGCTGCCCATCCTGGCACTTCCGCTCCTCTTCCCCCAATGGGGGCCATGGCTGCTCGTCGCCGGATCGGCTCTCTACTTTGGGGCGACCCATTTCACCTCCCCTGCCTGGACAAGCCTGATCACCGATCTACTCAGCGCCAACGAGCGAGGCGCCTATTTTGCCCGGCGCTCGCGACTCATGGCCATCACGAGTTTTGCAGCGCTTTGCTTAGGCGGCGCACTCCTCAGTCTCTTCGAACACTATGACCGCCTCTGGGTCGGATTCATCCTGCTCTTCCTGATCGCAGGAGTGTTCCGCAGCCTATCCGCGCTCTCGCTGGCCAAGGTCACCGATCTCCAGATCCAACACGAAGAACCGGCAAGCCGTGGATTTCTTGCCTTTCTCCGCACCGGCACCTCGAGAGACTTCCGCCACTTCCTTCTCTTTTCAGGCCTGATGCACCTCGCCGTGTTGATCTCCGGTCCGTTCTTCGTGATCTATATGCTGCAGGACTTGCATCTCTCGTACTGGGCCTACGGTACCTGGGCCGCTGCCGCCATTGTCGGCCAGTTTGTGACCCTCCCAGGCTGGGGCGAATTCGGAGACCGTTTTGGGAACAAGGCGCTGCTCACCTTTACAGGATTGCTCGTGGCGTTTCTCCCCATGCTGTATCTGATCAGCACGACGTGGCTGTTTCTGGTGCTCGTGAATTTTTTGGGAGGGGTGGTCTGGGCGGGATTGTCGCTCGGGCTGAGCAACTACGTCTTCGACGCCGTGCGTCCGGCGGATCGGGCAAAAGCGGTGGCTGTCTCAAGCACCGTGAATGCGATCGGATGGGCCATGGGCACGCTTGTCGGCAGTTGGCTCATCGGCACCGTGCCGGGGGATCTCCGATTCGGAACTCTTCACATTGATCCTGTATCGAATCTCCCGTTCATCTTCTTCATCTCAGGAAGCCTGCGACTCATCATCTCTCTGGCCTTGCTCCGAACATTTCACGAACCCCGGCGAGTCGAACAGCGAACCTCGGCGCGATTATTTCTGGAACTCCCGCTGATCAAACCCCTGGGCGCGCTGCTCCTTCGACTGCCGGAGCAATCCTCTCGCTAACGGGGCATCGCGGGATCGGCCGAGCGTCCCTGCTCTTCCAGCTTCAATTTCTCAAAGGCCTTGTCGGCATGACCGCGCACCTGCTCCGGCGTCATCGTAGACGTCGACTTCGGAGCCTCGCTCGCACAACCGCCAAGACTCAGAAGCATACTCGCCATCACCGCTCCGACTCCCGTCACTCGAACGCGATTCCTCATAACCTCCCCTTTCCTCTCGCCTATCCGACCACCTCGCTCCGGTTGCTTTCCATGTCATGCATCATACGCTTTCATGTCATCCAACGCCACGACACCCCCTTCGTTGACTCGCTCATGGGGCCAGAGTATTCTGAATCGCTGAAACTGATTCCAATGAACGATTGAGGTGATCATGTCGTTACGCGACCGCTTAACAGAAGATTTGAAACTCGCGATGAAATCGAGGGATCAGCTTCGGATGGATGTCATCCGGATGGTCAAGGCCGCGATCATCAACAAGGAAATGGAACTCAAGAAAGATCTGGACGACGCGGAGATGAGCAAGATCATGACGACCTTGATCAAGCAACGCCGTGACTCCGTCGAACAGTACGAGAAGGCTCAGCGGCCTGAGCTGGCGGCAAAAGAGCGCCAGGAAATCACGATCATTGAAGGCTATCTCCCGCAAGCACTCTCTCCGCAACAGCTTGAGGAGCTTGTCGGAAGCGTGATCGCTGAGTCGGGCGCGAGCGCACTGAAAGACATGGGCACGGTCATGAAAGCCGTGATGGTCCGCCTGGCCGGACAACCCGTCGACGGAAAAGTCATCAGCGATCTCGTCAAGTCGAAACTCCAGTAACCATTTCCCGGCCTCGCTCGGACTCCCCCATCGCATTTGCTATACTTAGGAAATATTCCGCGGAGAGGATGGACGTCCATGCCCTCTCCAGTTTTTTCTGCAATCATCCGTTAAGAGAAAGTATCATGGCTATTCTTATTGTCGATGACTCCCCTGACCAGCATCTGCTCCTGCGCTCGCTCCTGACCAAGGCGGGGCACGGAGATATCCTGACGGCGGAATCCGCCAAAGCCGCGTTTGCCACCCTCAATCTGGAGGGACCCGCGCTGTCCACCCCGGTCGATCTCATCCTCATGGACGTGCTGATGCCGGACCTTGACGGCGTCTCTGCCTGCCGACAGATAAAAAGTACCGGCCACCTCCGCGACATCCCGATCATCATGGTCACTGCAAAAAACGACCTCAGCAATCTGAAAGAGGCCTTTGCAGCCGGAGCCATGGACTACATCAATAAGCCCGTGAACAGCGTGGAACTCCTTGCGCGCGTCTCTTCTGCCCTGGCTCTCAAGCACGAGATGGATTGCCGGAAAGAACGGGAAAGCGAGCTACAGCGGAGCAACGACGAATTGCAGCGGGCACTCAAAGAGGTGAAAGTCCTTCGCGGCCTGATTCCAATTTGCGCCTCCTGCAAGAAGATCCGCAACGACGGGGGCTTCTGGCAGCAGCTGGAAGAATATCTCTGCGACCACTCCGAGGCCGAATTCAGCCACGGCCTCTGCCAGCCCTGTGTCAAAAAGCTTTATCCTGGTGTTTATCCGGACTAGCTGGTACGGTTCTTCAAGCAGCTTACTACGAGTACATTACACACATGGCTATCCTGATCGTCGACGATTCTCCCGATGATCGCTTGCTGTTGCAATCGATCCTCTCCGCCGCCGGATACGAGCAAATTCTCGTGGCCGAGTCGGCCAATCATGCCTTCAAACTCATCGGATTGGATAACGGGAAACAAGCCACGGCCAGGGTCGACTTGATTCTCATGGACATCCTCATGCCGGCCATGAGCGGGATCGAAGCCTGTCGCCAGATTAAAGCGAACGACCGATTCCGGGATACGCCCATCATCATGGTGACCGTCAAGACAGACCCGGTGGAACTTCAACTCGCGTTTGCCGCCGGCGCCATGGACTACGTCGCCAAGCCCGTCAATAAGATCGAACTGCTGACCCGCGTGCGGTCGGTGCTCCGCCTCGTCCATGAAATCGACCGACGGCGGGCGCGGGAACAGGAACTCCTTGAAGTCATGCGGCAGCTCCAGGAAGCCAACCAGATGCTGCTCCGGCTCTCCTGCTTGGACGGCCTCACCGGCATTACGAATCGGCGTCAATTCGACGATTTCCTCGACCAGGAATGGCGACGCGCCGTCCGCGAGTCGACCCCGGTCTCGCTCATCATGTTCGATATCGATCGATTCAAGACCTATAACGACAGCAAAGGTCATACAGCGGGAGACGAGTGTCTCAAACAAGTGGCCACGGCCGTCACGGGAGCCGTCAACCGGCCAGGCGACCTGGTGGCCCGCTACGGCGGAGATGAATTCGTCATCGTCCTTCCCGGCACCGGCATCGATGGCGCGGCACAAGTCGCCGAAGGTCTCCGACGACGGGTCGAGGAGTTACGGATTTCTCATACTGACGACGCCCTGGTGACGGTCAGCGTCGGCTATGCCAGCATGGTTCCCAATCGCCATACCTCGCCGACCGATCTCATCAAGGCCGCCGACCAAGCGCTCTACCAGGCCAAACAGGAAGGCCGGAACCGTGTCAAACCAGCCGGGATCCTCTCCTTGGTCCAAGACACCCGCGACAGCTAAGCTCAGTCGAGAAGGTCATCCGAACTGGTCCAGAAGAGAGCGGTATGCCACGTCACCCAGATCTTCCTCGACGGGAATCGACGAGACCATCAGCCGCCGATCCACGCCGACGAGCCCGCACTACCCCATCGACTACACGTAGCGCTACTTCGAAACGACCTCGCACCACTCCTGCCATGCTCTTGGAGAAATACCAGGATGCCCTCAAAACCCTCGCCCACAATGACGCACTGACCAGTGGAGATCTGCCCGCCGCATTTCAGGCCATTACGACCGCGTGCGGAAACCTCTTGCAAGTGGACCGCGCCGGCATTTGGCTCTTCGATAAGAACCGGCTCGCCATATCCCAGACCGATCTGTATGAACGAGGCACGCACCCCGCCCGGCCTGATACCACCCTCACAGTCGCGGACTACCCGCGCTACTTCCGCGCACTCGCCGGCGAAGAACATGCGATCTCCGCCCACGACGCCCTGTCCGATCCACGCACAGCCGATTTTGCCGAAACCTATCTTCGCCCTCTCCGCATCGGGGCCATGCTCGATGCGCCGATTAGACAAAAAGGACAGGTGGTCGGGATCCTCTGTGCAGAACACGTGGGCGGACGTCGCCAATGGACGCCCTATGAGGCCCATCTCACCAGTTCCCTCGCCACCATGGCCACACTGGCGCTAGAGGCCGCCGAGCGGCGGGAGGTCGAACAGGCTCTCCGTGTCGCAAAAGAGGCGGCTGAAGTGGCCAGTCAGGCGAAAAGCGAATTTCTCGCCAGCATGAGCCATGAGATTCGTACCCCCATGAACGCCATTATTGGCATGGCCGATCTGCTCTGGGAAACCCAGATGACGCCGGAACAACGAAAGTACCTGCGTATTTTCCGACGGGCCGGCGGGAACCTCCTCAACCTGATCAACGATATTTTAGATTTATCAAAAGTGGAGTCCGGTCATCTGGACCTTGAATCCATCGACTTCGACCTGAACGAAGTCCTGGACAAAGCGATCGAGATTCTCGCCATGCGCGCGAACGAAAAGGGGTTGGAGCTCGCCTGTCATCTGGCACCGGAGGTCCCGTCTTCGCTGATCGGCGATCCGCATCGGCTCAATCAGATTCTGATTAACTTGATCGGCAACGCGTTGAAGTTTACGGACAAGGGCTCGGTAATCGTCCGGATTTCCAATGAGCCGGGTGCCGCCACTCCGGGTGTGATCCGCTTTTCCGTCACCGACACTGGAATCGGGGTTCCGCCTGAGCAACTGGCAAAGATCTTCGAAAGCTTTACCCAAGCCCATAGTTCGACCGCTCGACATTACGGAGGGACCGGATTGGGCCTGACCATTTCCAAACACTTGGCGGAACGGATGAACGGGCAGATCTGGGCTGACAGTACGGTGGGACAGGGCAGCACGTTTCATTGCACGCTCGCCTTTGGCGTCGCCTCCAACCCGCCTGGGAGCAGGATGCCCCCGCAAATCAACTTGTCAGGCGTGCATGCGTTAGTCGTCGACGACCACCCCACCAATCGCCTGATTCTGAGGGAGACGTTAGGTGCCTGGGGAGCCACCGTCTCCGAGGCAGAGAACGGTCCCGCGGGCCTGGCCGAACTCGAACGTGCATCCGGATCCGCCACGCCGTACGAACTGCTCCTGCTGGATTGCCGTATGCCCGGCATGGACGGATTCGCCGTGGCCGAAGCGTTGAACGCCTCGCCGAGTCGAAAAGGGCTCACGGTTATCATGCTCACGTCCAACCACTGGGCCGACGATATCGCCCGCACCTATGACCTTGGGTTGGGAGGGTATCTCGTCAAGCCGATCCGACGATCCGATCTGTACCAAACGATCGGCATTGCCTTGGGGCGCACCAAAGGCACACCAGTACCTGTGCCTCACACAGCCATCCCGGAACACACCACTCCGGCAACATCCCTGCGAGTCCTGCTGGTCGAAGACTCCGCGGACAATCAGCTGCTGATCCGTTCCTATCTCAAAAGCACCAGCCACCGCCTGGATATTGCGGATAACGGAGCCATCGCCGTCGAAAAATTCAAGAACGGCCACTACGATCTGATTCTGATGGATATGCAAATGCCGGTGATGGACGGCCTGACCGCCACGAAAACCATTCGCCGGTGGGAGCGCGATCACGATCTGCCAGCCACACACATCATCGCCCTCACCGCCTTGGCTTTGAAGGAAGAAGCGGTGAAGATCTTCGAGGCCGGGTGCAATACGCACATGACCAAACCCGTCAAAAAGACGACCCTCATCGAGCTCTTACAAGCCTGTAAAGGACACCGCCCATGACCAATCCGAAGCTCGCCTCTCCCGAACGCATCACCGTCTATATCGATCCGGATCTGGAGGACATCATCCCCACCTTCCTGGCCAACCGCCAGAAGGATCTTCAGACGCTCCGCACCGCCATGACCGAAAAGGATTTCGAGACGATTCGCATCCTGGGTCACCGCATGCGGGGCGACGGGGGCGGGTATGGATTCAACGCCATTAGCGACATCGGCGGCGTGATGGAGTTGGCGGCAGGCCGACGCGACGAACCCGCGATCAAGAGACAGACCGCCGCGCTCGAAGACTTCCTCTCCCGCGTCCACATCATCTACCGCGCCTAACCGAACCTGGGACGGCCGCTTCCCGCGCTCAGCGGACAACCAGGACGGAACAGGTGCTGTGCTGCACCACGCGCGTCGACACACTCCCCAACAAGACTCGCCCGATGGCACCGAGGCCCTTGGCCCCGGTGACGATCAGATCGGCCTTATGAGCCTTGGCGACTTTGAGAATCTCCTCGGCCGGCTTGCCGAGCTTCGGAGCCTCTTGAACTTGAAACCCGGCCTTGGCCAATTTGTCGGCATACCGCTGAACAATCGCCTTACCCGTTTCCCGGACTTCCGGATATTTGAGGAAAGGCATCGCGTGCACCACGGTGACGTTCACCGGTTGCTCTTCAGGCCCGTTCGACTGCGGATTGATATTTTTGACGAGAAACCGAACCGCCTTGTCCGATGCCGCAGACCCATCGATCGCCAGGACGATCTGCTTGAGCGGACGAGAGGCCTCTTTGACGATCAGCACCGAACAGGCGGCATGATGGATCGCATGGGTCGAGATGCTCCCGAGCATGAAACGATCCAACGCGTCCAGCCCTCGTGACCCAAGCGCCAGCAACCCGACGCCTCGCGAGGCATGCTTCGTGATGGTCGCCGCCACCGCGCCCCGCTCCAGGGTGACCGTACCGCTCATGCCCAACGACGAGAGCAAGTCCTTCGACTCCGTCTTCGCAGACGCCGCCGCCGCTTCCATGCGTTTCACTTCTTGCTGAATGTATCGCTCGGTCCCCACCACCACCGGCTGAATCATGAACGGCGCACGGAGGCTCGCGACATCCACCACATGCAACACCCGCACGCCCGGCTTGACCGTCAGCGGGAGTTTCGCCACCCATTCAATTGCCCATCGGCCATATTTCGATCCATCGGTCGCCACAAGCACTTTCATACGTCCTCCATCGTGCACGAGATTAAAACGACACCACTTTCACTTTGAGAGCCAATCGCCGCACATCGTCCACGCGGCACAGCTGATTCCCCGGCGCCAGCGTCGCCGCAGTCCCCGCCGCCGTGGCGATCCGCGCACAGGCCTCCAGCCCTTTTCCTGCGGCATGGGTGAACACAAATCCCGCCACCGTCGAATCGCCCGCTCCGACAGTACTGCGGACCTTCACCGCCGGGGGCTTCGCCCGATACCGCTCCCCTGGCCCAAGCACCACAACCCCTTGCGCCCCTCGCGATACCATGACGACCTCCACCCCGGAATCCCGCACTCGTTCGGCGGCCCGAATGAGATCGCGTTCAGACCGCAGCGGTCGCCCTGTCAGCCGGCGCAGTTCATTCACATTCGGCTTGATGGCAAACGGCTTTGCCCGAAGGCCCGATTTCAGACAGGGGCCATCAGCATCCAGGACCGCTCGGGCGCCGCGCGATTGAACTAACGCGATGATTTGACGATAGGCATCAGTCGGAACGCCCCTCGGAAGACTCCCGCTCACGACCACGTAGGCATCCCGAAGATTCAGCAGCGTGAGGTGCGCGAGAAAGGCGGCCCATTCTGTCTTCGTCACCATCGGCCCGCGCGAATTGAGCATCGTCTGGGTACGCCCCCGCGCGGTGGTCACGATAATATTGCGCCGCGTCTCCTGCGCAATGGCGGTGAAATAACAGGTCACCCCCTCCGCCTTCAGCAACTCGATCATGACCTGGCCGGTATGCCCGCCGATAAATCCCAGCGCCATGCTCTCTCCGCCCAAATGCCGGATCGCGCGCGACACATCGATGCCCTTCCCGCCGGCATAGAGGCACTCGCCCTTGACTCGGTTCGCATCGTCCACACGCAGATCGTCGACATCGAGAAAATGATCCAACGCCGGATTGAGAGTGACCGTATAAATCATAGGATCTCGCGCGCCGCTCCGTAGGGAGAACCGTCTTCGTCCTCTACCCCCTGGCCTCGGGACTCATGCCGTCCCCGCGAAGATACACGAACCAGTAGACCAAGGCTACGAGCCCTGTTCCGCCGATCACATTGCCGATGGTGACGACCGCAAGATTGACCCAGGCCCCTGTCCAGGCGATCGGGTCGCCCCCCGAAGCCGTCAACGCGATCCCCAAAGGAAGGAAGAACATATTGGCCACGGAATGTTCGAACCCGCAGGCGACAAACGCACTGATCGGAAAGACGATCGCCAGGATCTTATCCGTTACACTTCTCGCCGCCATACAGAGCCAGACCGCCAGGCAGACGAGCACATTGCAGAGCACCCCTCGCGCCAGCGCCGACACGGGATCGAGCGTGACTTTTGCGCGCGCAATCCGGATCATCGTCTCGCCGACGACGCCATCACCCAGTTGAGGAATCCCGGCCAACAACACCAGCGCGACCGTCCCGATGGCGCCCGCCAGATTTCCAAGATAGACCAATCCCCAGTTGCGCAACACTTGCACACCCGTCACGCGCCCGGCGGCCCAGGCCATCGCCATCAAATTATTGCCGGTAAACAATTCCGCCCCGCCGACCACCACGAGAATCAACCCGAGACTGAACGCCGCCCCGCCAATCAGCCTCGTGAATCCGAAATGGCTCGTTTGGCCAGGCCCGGCTGTCACCGTCACGACATAGAACAGTGCGCCGAGCGCAATGAAGGCTCCGGCAAGAACCGCAAGGGCCAACAGGGTGACTGCCGGAGCGGTCGCCTTCTTCCCCCCGACATCGCGGACCCGCTTCGCCACCTCCGCCGGAGCGTAGGCGTCTGGCATGGGCACAATGGTTGAGGGAGACGTGGGCAGCGGCGCGTTCACGTAATCAGTCTCACGTGGACGGCTTCCAGTTCTCGCTCATCCTCCGCATCGAGTTCTTCCCGTTCCACTCGTTCGACCCGGACGACCGAGACCTTGTATTCCGGACAACGCGACAGGTCATCGGAACTGGAGGACAGCAAAGAATTGACGTCGCTGGCGGGAAAATGGAAACTGGTAAAGAGCTGTCCCGGCTGCACGCGCTCGCTGACTACCACCGGCAAGAGGACGGCCCCTCTCGGACTCACCAGCCGGATCAGATCCCCTCCCCCGACCTGCATCCTCGCCGCATCTTCCGGATGCATCTCCAGCACATCGACATCCACGACCTCGAGAATATCGGTCCGCCGCGTTTGTGCGCCGCAATTGTAATGTTGCAGGATCCGTCCGGTCACGAGCGTAAAGGGATACTCCTCCGTCGGCGATTCGCCGGGCGGCAGATAGTCCACCCCGACGAAGTGCGCTTTTCCTTTCGGGAACCGGTCGCGATGCATGAGCGCGGTACCACCATGCCCGACCGCAGGAACCGGCCACTGCAACCCTTCCGGCGCCTCCAGCCGGTCATACGACACCCCGGCGAACATCGGCGTCAGCCGCGCGATCTCATCCATGATGTCCGACGGGTGCCGATAGCTCATCGGATAGCCCATGCGAGTCGATACTTCACAGACGACCTGCCAGTCCGACAAGACACCCTGAGGCGGATCGACCGCTTTTCGTATGCGTTGAATCCGCCGTTCCAGGTTCGTGAACGTGCCGTCCTTCTCCAGGAACGAGGCGCCGGGCAGGACGAGATGGGCCAGCTTGGCCGTTTCACTCATGAACAAATCCTGCACCACCAAGAACTCAATGCTTCTCAAGGCCTCACGGACCTTCTTGAGATTAGGATCGGTCTGCGCCACGTCATAGCCGATGACCCACAAACCCTTCAACCGTCCGGCCAACGCCGCGTCCCACATGTCCGGCGTCTTCATCCCGCGTTTCGTCGGCAAGGGCCGCCCGGTGACCTGCTGATGCAGCCTTCCCAGCTCTACATCGTCCAACGATTGATAGCCGGCAAAATACACCGGCAAGCAGCCCACGTCCGACGCGCCTTGCACATTGTTCTGGCCACGGAGCGGATTGATGCCGGTCCCTGGCCGGCCGATATTCCCCGTCGCCAGCGCCAGATCCACCAAGGCCATCACACCGTGGCTCCCCCAGCGATGCTCCGTCATACCCAGGCCGTGCACGCACAAAGACGCGCCGCTCGTCGCATACCGCCTGGCCGCCTCACGAATCAGATCGGTCGGCACGCCGGTGATCTGCTCCGTTCTTTCCGGGGTACAGGGCTCAACGGCCTTCAGCCAATCGTCGAGGCCATCGGTTCGAGCGTCGATGAAGGCGCCGTCGAGCAGGCCCTCTTTCGCGATCACATGACCGATGCCGTTCAGGAGAGCGACGTTCGTTCCGGGCTTGAGCGGCAAGTGCAGCGTCGCCAGCCGAGCCAGTTCGGTCTTTCGGGGGTCAATCACAATGAGCGGAACGCCCCGGCGATGCGCCTGTTTGATGCTCGCACCGACCACCGGATGCGATTCGGTCGGGTTGGCGCCCACCACCATGATGAGCTTGGCCTGATCGAGATCCTGGATCGAGTTGGTGGCGGCGGACGCGCCCAGCGTCTCCATCATGCCGGTGACGGTCGCGCTGTGGCAGACCCGCGCGCAGTTGTCGATGTGATTGGTCCCCATGACGCAGCGAATGAATTTCCCGAAGAGATAATTTTCCTCGTTCGTCCCCCGGCTGGAAGAGATAGCCGCCAGCGCATCAGAACCGAACTCCTTCTTGATTCTGGTGAACTCGTCAGCCACACGGTCGAGGGCCGCTTCCCAGGAGATAGACTGCCAGGTGTTTCCAGTGCGCAACATCGGCGTCTTCAGCCGGTCCTCTGCATAGATATAGGTCCAGCCGAATCGCCCCTTCATACAGGCATGACCGTGATTGGAGGGTCCGTCATCGGCCGGCACCATCGTCACCACCCGCCCGTCCCGAAGACCGGCGTCGAAAATGCAGCCCACACCGCAATAGGCGCAGGTCGTGCGGACAGTCTCCGTTGGGTGACCATGCTGCTGTACGGTCTTCTCGACCAGAGCACCGGTCGGACATTCCTTCACGCAAGCCCCGCAGGACACGCAATTTGAGGTAGCAAACCCCGTGGAAGCGTCCCCGTAGAAAGCCGCGCCGGCCATCGGCCTGGCACCGAATCCCCTCCCCACCATCGTGAGGGCGAACGTCCCTTGGATCTCGTCGCACGCCCGCACGCAGCGCGCGCAGGAAATACATCTGGCATTATCAAAGGTAAAAAACGGATTCGAGCTGTCCCGTACTTGATCCCGGACAGTCGGCTGGCGGTACCGAACATGGTCGAGGCCCACCGACCGCGCCAATTCTTGGAGCACGGCAGGCAACGTCCCATCTGTCGGCTGCTCTGACAGCAAGAGTTCCGTCACGTTCCGTCGCAGCCGAACCAGCCGGTCGGTCTGCGTATGCACCGCCATACCGGCCTGTACAGGCATCGTGCAGGAGGCCGGCGTCCCTTTCTGTCCTTCCACTTCACAGACACAGAGCCGACACGACCCGAATGGCGCAAGATGGTCAGAGGTGCAGAGGCCGGGGATCGTCAAGCCCGCCCGCTTGGCAGCGGTGAATACCGTATCGACTGCATGCGCCGTCACCGGCGAGCCGTCGATCGTCATCAATATTGAATCACTCATGATCGCACCCGGCTGCGAAAATCCACGGGAAATTGCTCTAAGGCCGACAGCACCGGATAGGGAGCTCGCGATCCCAGTCCGCACAAGCTGGTTGCCTTCATCGTATCGCCCAGCTCAGTCAGCAGGGCCAAATCCGCCTCCGTCGCCTGCCCCGCTTGAACCGTTTCAAGGATCTCGCGCGCCCGCAGAGATCCGATACGGCAAGGCACGCATTTCCCGCAGGACTCATCCGCCACAAAGGCCATCAGATGCCGGGAGAGCTCCAACATATCGGTCTCGTCATCGAACACGACGATACCGCCATGACCGAGAATCGCATCCGCCTTGGCAAACGCATCGAAACAGATCGGAATATCCAACTGCGCGTCCGCAAATAGGCTGCCGAGCGGTCCTCCGACCTGCACGGCCTTCAGGCGCGCGCCATCTGCCATTCCCTGTCCGAATTGATCGAGCACCTCACGGAGCGTGAGACCGAACGGAATCTCAATGAGTCCCGGCTGCTTCACCCGTCCGCCGAGTTGAAGGACTGCGGTGCCGCGCGAACCCTCTGTTCCCATCGACGCATGCCAGGCTCCACCCCGCGCGAGGATATTCGGGATCGTGGCAAAGGTGAGGACGTTACTGACAATCGTCGGCCGGCCGTAGAGACCGGACTGCGCCGGATGCGGAGGCCGCGCACGCACGACACCGCGCCGCCCTTCCAGCGATTCCAATAGGGCCGTTTCTTCGCCGCACACATAGGAACCTGCTCCGGACACCACCGCGATGGAGAACCGCCGCCCGTCAATTTCCAGCCACCCGGCGGCCTCCGCCGCCCGAATGGCCGCATGCAAGCCGGCTGTGGCGGTCGGGTACTCCCGTCGGCAGTAGACGTAACCGGCCTGCGCCCCGATGGCCCGCCCGCAAATCAGCATGCCTTCGATCAGGCGGAACGGATCGCCCTCCATGATCATCCGGTCACAGTAGGTTCCCGCATCGCCCTCATCGGCATTGGCGACCACGTACTTGCGGTCCGCCGTGGTCGCGGCAGCGACCTCCCACTTTTTCCACACAGGAAAGGCAGCGCCCCCCCGTCCGCGCAATCGAGACGTCTTGATCTCCTGGATAATGGCCGCAGGACTCACCTGCTGCGCGGCACGAAGACCGGCAAGACCGCCATGCGCCTGATACGCCTCCGTCGACAAGGGCTCGGTCACGCCAAATGAGGCGAACGTATGTCTCGTCTGCTTCGCAAGGAATGGAATAGTGGAAACCGGAACGCCGCCGTCGCCTGCCAGAATCCTGGGAAGATCGGCGGGCGCCACCTGGCACCAGGCCAGGCGCCCATCAGGACTATCGCGCTCGACCATCGGCTCAAGAAAGAACGCGCCGCGGGAAGACGTTCGGACTAGCTCAACGTCGGACCGTGAACGCCAAGCCTCGGCGAGGCGTTCCGCTCCGGCCGCACAAGATGAGGTGTCGTTGGAAAGGTAGAGTCTGATGCGGCTCATCGATAACGATCCAGAAGGCCAGGGACATCGCTAGGCCGGACCCGCCCGTGTAGTTCTCCGTCGATTCGCACGCTCGGCGACACCGCACAATTGCCGACACAGGACACCGGCTCAAGCGTGAACCGGCTATCGGACGTCGTCTGGCCCAAATCGATCCCCAGCTTTGACTGAATCACCTCCACCACTCGATCGCATCGATTGGCAAGGCAGGACTCGCCAAGGCATACCTGAACTCGATGTCGCCCGACCGGCTGAGTATTCAGCGAAGGATAGTAGGACAACACACCGGCCACCTCGGCCTCGGTGCCCCCTTGCGAGCGAGCGATAGCCGGGATAAGTCCTGGATCGATAAATCCGCACACATCGTGGATAGCATGGAGTACGCGAAGGATGTTCGGGGACGCGCCCTCGGCCGGGCGTGCACGGGTCAGGAGGTCATCAAGCGCGTTCGGCGGGAGCGTCTTCACGGCGTACCTCATCGATGCCAACATGCCCGCGGAGCACGTTATAGTCAAATGCCGGTCGGCCGATACGGGACCAGCCGAAATCGTTCTGTTCCATCTCATCGAGCAACCGGGCCACCTGTTCACGTCCGTCCTGCGTCGTGGCGGCATGGCGCGGCGTTTTGCCCCCCAGCACCGGCGCTTCCCGATCGGTCCAATCCAGATAGGCGGTCTCCAAAAACGCTTGCAACAACGTCGCATCCTGCTCCTGAGTCACGATGACTCGTACCGGCTGTTCGGCATCGAGTTCTTCCTCACTCAACAGGTGTGGCGGAGGGACGGTCGCTTCTCCCAGGAAATGGAGCGAAAAACCTAAGGCCGACGCCAACTGGTGCTTCAGAGTATCCAGCCGTTCACGCGAGTCGGTTTCCACCCACAGTTGAGTAGACGTCAACGTGAGACGAGTGACGACCGCCGGATTGCCCGCCTCAACCGATCCATGTTGCACCCACCGCATGCGTGCGCCCGATCCGCCTGATGTGTGAACAGTCGCCGGATCAGGATCCAGACCACTCATTCCGGCCAAGGTCTCACGAAGAAATTTGAATTCCCGATGCTCGTAGAGCGCAAACGAATAGAGATACGGCTGCCCATCGGGATGACAGTACCGGATTCCGGCCACGACCTGGTAGAGCGCTCGCAGACGCATCTGCGAATAGACCCAGAGCAACTCATATCCGAATCGCTTGGCAAACTCATGCCAGTCGCCGAGCTCGAAAGACCCGGCATTGATTTCCCGTTGGCGACGCAATGCGCAGACAGCGTCGTACAACGTTCGGCCTTCCTCAGGAGAAAGCAGCAGCGCACTCCCGCCGAGTACGACCTCGTTCGTTTCAGGGTCACCGGGCTGTTGCACGAATCGCGTCAACAACACCTGACCGGCCTGCGCCCCCAGGCTAAACTCACCGCCTTGCACCTGATAAAGACGGCCGTTTCCCAAAGACCGGCAGGCCCATTTCCCCGTCGCGTCGCCGGCGGGTACGATTTCGACCAGGTCCAGATACGAGTGTTTGAGCGGATCCATCCAGGCCCGCTCTTCCTCAGGAATATGCTCAGTCACCACATCGCGCAACTGCTCGATCAGGGTCAGCTGTCCGTCCTGGGGATAGTAGTCCGCATAGATCGTGAACGTTGCGAGATCGACCTCCTGAGCAAACGGGGGAAGCGGGGCGTTCCCGGCAAACTCAAAATACGGACGTAACGCCTGGCGCAAGGCACGATCCCGTTCCGCCGCAAACATCGGACCGAGGGACAGCGCCTCCAACCGATCCACCAGGCCATCCAGCCCCGGCGGCAACGGCGCCCACACACCGGCCGTTGATTCATTCGCGAGCTTCATGAATCTCTTCCATCACGATCGCCTCCGCATCGAGCCAATCTTCGAGATCCCGGCCTTCTTGACGACCCCGCTCATGCCATAATTCATACGCCTTCGCGGCGATACGATCCCTCATGCCATCGGGCAATTCGATCGGATTGGCCGTGCGTGACGGCCGGCTGGCCGGTGGATTCTTTCGCTTTCGGATCACGGTCGCCATAATAGCCCCCCCTGGTAAAAGACTGGACACTTATGTGGTCATTCCGGGTAACACCCGGCGATGCCCCGAGGCATATTTCGGGCTGCGGACGGTGAGCACCGGGCAACGAGACTGGCGTAGCACCGCCTCCGCCACACTCCCGCTCAGTGCATGGGACAACCCGCGACGCCCATGCGTTCCCATGACAATCAGATCGGCCGGAATAGTCCTGGCACTGTCGAGAATCGATTCAAACGGGGTTCCCCCACGCACCTGCGAATCGGCTTGAATCTTGGCATCGGCCAGCGCCCGCGTCATATCACCCAATCGAGCCGTCAACCGCTCCCGCATCTCCTCCCGCTTGCCGCTATGCAAGAGCGTGAAATCCAAGCCGTAGGAGACAGGTTCCAGCACATGCAACAGCGTCAGAGATGCGCTATGCCGTTGAGCCATGAGTGCGGCGTACTCCACGGCTTCCAGGGAACAATCTGAGAAATCGACCGGGACCAGAATTCGATTGAGACTGATTCCCCCACACGGACCCGCCTCCGCTGAAGACACCTCATCCGAATCCATACGCACGGTGAGCACCGGATAGGGCGCCGTGCGAATGACTCGTTCTGCGGTGCTTCCGAGCAGCACATGCGCCAGACCGGACTTGCCTTTCGTGCCGACGACCACCAGATCCGAATCCTCCGCCTTCACGGCCGCCAACACCTCGTCACAAGGAATTCCTGTGGCGATCCGTGTATGCAAAGAAATCCCGCGAGCCGAGGCCCGCGCCTTCAAATCCACCAACTGCTTTGCCCCTGCTTTCATGAGCTCGCCGAGATAGACCTGGTTGACGGGATACTCCGGATTCATGCCGGGCGGGAACTCCAGCACCGTGAGGACGGTCAGCGTGGCCCGCCATGTCGCGGCCAGGCAACAGGCGTATTCCTCCGCCCGCAGGGCCCATTTGGAAAAATCGGTTGCCAGAAGAATGCGTGGTCTGTCGGTCTCTCCGCTCACACGGCCTCCACGTTCAAGAGCAGAAGCTCCCCGTTCATATTCGGATGGATTGAGCAGCGAAATTCGTGACGGCCAGGACGGGACATATTGAACCGCAATGCCGCATCCCGTTTGGCATCGAGGAAGACCCCCCCGACCCCTCGTCCATAGACAATCACGCCGTCCTTCTCCACCTGCGTCGGAATCCCTTCAAACATGGTTGAACCGAAATCGTGGCGCTCCGTATCCTCGTTCTTAATCCTGATCACCGTCGCCACACCCAGCCGAAGCGTGGTTTGCTTGGTCATAAACTTGAAATCCTTAATCGTGACGTCCACGACCTGTTCAGCCTGCGACCAGAGCGGAAGCTCCGCCCCGCTCCATAAAGCCCAGGTCATGCTCACCACGGTCGCCCATCCCCACATCCGCCCTCTCTGCGTTCTCATCGTGCCAGGCCTCCTTGATTGCAGATTATAGTGATCATCGCGGCTTCACCGGCAGCGGCACCGTCAGCACTGGACATCCTGCTGTCCGCACCACCTTTTCTGCCGTACTGCCAAAGAAAATCTTATCAACGCTCCCCGACCGTCCTCCGTAGCTGCCCATGACGACGAGATCGACCTTTTCGACCCTGGCAGTCTTGGCAATCTCCACAAACGGCGCGCCCTCTAACACGACCCGAGTCATCGCAATCCCCTTTGCCGCCTCGGAATCGAGCAATCGACGAACATTCAACCGGGCAAAATGCCGCAGACGCCGCTTCTGGGCCGTCCCATCAGACGGCACCGCAAGCAACCCCATCCGATTAAAAGCGCTGAGCGCGCTCGTGTCAATCACATGCGCCACCAGGACCTCGGCGCCGCACAGCCGCGCCAACCCGCAGGCCACCCGGAAGGCCTCTTCCGAGCAAGGCGAAAAATCCACCGGCACTAGAATGGAGGAAAACAATCTGTCTCCCATGGCAACCTCTCGACTCAACAGATCTCTCTCCCCTATCAGCAAGGCCAATGCCACTGCATCACAATCACGATCCTGAGACTGACCTCGCATAGAAACAACGGCTTGCTCGCCGCTGCCCATCCCGAACACTCCGGGCCTTCACTATTGTCTCTCCCATCGGGGAGGCCTGCTACAGTCGCGCGATGCCTCCTGGGGCAGAAGGCAACAGACGTTGCGCTCAGTGCAGAGGGACGCAGAAGGGCTCAAGACATCATTCAGCGAGAAACCCTTTCGTCCCTTGCGCTTTCACCTCACCCTCCTCCCCTGCGATCTGAAACGATGGAACGGCATTGGACTTGCTGACTCCACCGAGTAAGAGGAGACGCCTATGACACGCACGCACTGGATTCTGGTAGGAGCAATTGGGCTGGGTGTGGCGGTCGGCCTGTATCTCCTCTTCTTCTGTCCAACGGACTGTCACTGAGCAACAGAGAGGTCGCCGATGAAAATGCTGCTGGCCATCGATGGATCGGATCAATCCTATGAGGCGGTTCGTGCGCTCAAATACCTCTCCCGCGCTGAGGAATTGCATATTCTGCATATCCTGGATGTCCCGTCACCGGCCTATCCGATGATGGTGCCGGAAGTCGCACAAGAACTCTATACGACCATCGAGCGCACAATGCGCGAAGATGGCGCACGGTTGCTTGATCGCATTGTGTCGCTCCTGCCGATGGATTCTGGCCCCGTGACCAAACATATGGAGATCGGCTCACCCGCCGATCGGATCGTGGAGTATGCAGCGCAGCATCAGATCGACCTCATTCTTGTCGGAGGACGCGGGCTTGGACCGATCAAGGAACGGCTGATCGGCAGTGTCTCCCATCGGGTGCTCACCTTCTCCAAGAGCGCCGTCCTCATCCTGCCGAACTTTGTGAAGTCCCTAAAACAGGTGTTGCTGCCGCTGCAAGGATCACAAGACGCCGAGCGAGCGCTCTTGTTCCTCCGACAGCATCCATTCCGGGAAGCAGTCACGATCACTGCGCTCACGGTGCTCCCGCAGACCAGGCCGCCGTGGCCGGTCGACGCCGTCGCGGAGCGCGAAATGGAAGGCCAGGCGCTCCGGAGCGCCGAAAGCTTCATCAACTCCGTGGCAGCGGATCTGAAACAAATGGGCTACAGCACTCATGCGAAATCAACCTTGGGCGTTCCGGTCGAAGCGATTCTCCAAGAGGCCAAAGCCATCAGTGCCGATCTGCTGATGATGGGGTCCCGCGGTCGCCACGGGCTGAGCCGGATGGTGCTCGGCAGCGTCGCGCACGCGGTCCTTCATCATGCGCCATGTCCACTCTTGGTCTTCCACTAGCGGAGCCGTTGCTGATATGCCAATGTATGATTATAAATGTCTCGATTGCGGCAAAGAATCGCTGATCGTGGTGACTCTGAAAGAGCACGAACGCGGTGAAGTGCAATGTCCGTCCTGCGGCAGTAAGAAACTACAACAACTATTCACCTCATTCATTGCCCACACCACCAAGAAGAGTTGATGATGCACAAGACATCTCGAACGCTCGTATTCGCCGCCGGCGTCAGTCTCTTACTCAGTGCCCTGTCCGTTGCGGCCCAGGATCTTCCCGCCGACCTGCACCGAGGCAAGGCGCTGTATCAGAACCACTGCGCAACTTGCCACGGCCAAACCGGCTGGGGAGACGGCCCCACCGCTGCATCGCTCAGAGTCGCGCCGGCTAACTTCCATCTGTTTCGATCCTTTCTGAAATCCGATGAGGAGCTGCTGCGCACGATCGAACATGGGATCGTCTTCAGTCCCATGCATGCCTGGACCGGCAGCCTGACCGAGGGCCAAATGATTGATGTGTTGGCCTATGTGCGGCTGCTCTCCCAGCAAGGCAAGTGACATACCTCCATTGACTATTGCCCGTAAGAACGAACCATCTAGAGGAGACCGAGATGATCCATTCCGCCGTACGCCAGGGACTGTTCCTGTTGATCGTATCCACCATTGCCACAACCCCAATTCTGGCAGCAACCACAACACCTCCACCAAACCATGTCCAGCGATGCGAGCAACCACACAAGAAAAGCACCTTGTCTCCAGCCGCCATCCGCAGCACACTCCACGCACACCAGGAATGGCTCGAACAGCGAGACAGCCCCGGGCATAAACGGGCGGATTTCTGTGGAGCCGACTTACGGCAGGCCTCCCTCGAAGGGGCCAATCTCGAACGTGCCCGGATGGAAGGCGTCAACCTCAGGCAGGCCAATCTCAGACAAAGCATCCTGACGCAAGCCAGCCTTGCCGGCGCCGACCTCACCAAAGCCAACCTCGAAGACAGCAATTTAGTCGGTGCGGACTTGCGTCATGCCAAACTGACACATGCCAACCTCCTCCGTGCGATCGGCGATGAAGCGGCGCTGTACAACGCCGCGTTATCCGGCGCCCAGCTACACGATGCCATCTTCGAGCGAGCCCATTTCGAGGGAGCCGATTTATCGTCGGCTGACTTTACGAACGCGACGCTGGTCGACAGCTACCTCTACGGAGCCAATCTTCAGAAGGCAGTCCTAACCGGAGCCGATTTGATGGGTGCGGATCTTCGCCGGACCGACTTGTCGAAGGCCCTACTGCTTCAGACCAATCTGCAGGGGGCGCTGCTCGACGGAGCTCGCTTGAATGACGCCCGTATGATGGAAGCGGATCTAGAAAGCGCCTATCTGGATGATACCGACCTTCGACACGCCGATCTTCGCGATGCCATCCTCCGCGGAGCGGATCTCCGTCATGCAAATCTGGAGGGTACCCGCCTCGCACAAGCCGATCTTGAAGGCGCCAATCTGGAAGGCGCGCGCCTCATCAAGGCCTCACTCCAATCAGCAAAAATGCGCATGGTGATTCTCTACAAGGCTGTCATTGAAAAGGCCGACTTTCGCGACGCTAACCTGCATCATGCCGTCATGATCGGCACACACGGCGCCGACGCCGTCTTTACCAAAGCCGCCCTGCACGAGATCTATGCCCCCAAAGCATCCCTGCCTAGGGCACAATTCAATGAGGCCACACTCGACTCAGCCAATCTCGTCGCCGCCGATTTGAGTGATGCCAATTTCAGCCATGCGAATTTGACCCACGCCAATCTGCAGGAAGCCAAGCTGCAGAGAGCCTCATTCAATGGGGCAGATCTCAGCGGCGCACGCCTTGATGCGGCCGACATCCGTCAGGCGAACTTCTACGGAGCCAATCTGGCCTCATCGGCCGGACTGACCCAAGCGCAGCTGGATACCGCCTGTGTCGATAACCAGACTCTGTTGCCGGCGGAGCTCAGTCGACCGGCGCCTTGCGCAGTGACAAAGAAGAAAGCCGGAGGTCGATAGCTGGCATGCCGGCGGCGACGAAGCATGAGGGAGTTAAGAGGCAGCGGGGTGATTTAGGGTGAGGATAATCACGAGCGACAGAAAGAATCGACGTGACAGGCAACCTGCTGTGATCAGGCCATGAATGGTTGTGGCTGGGCCTCCACCTAAGAACTCCAGCCGGCACAGTCCCACAATTTCGACGATGCCGAACGCACCGTGCCGGAGTTCCAATGCCTAACGGACAACCGGTTAGGCAGCGGCGGTTTCAACTTCTTTCGCGGCTTTGGCAGCCAGACTGTTCTTGCGGTTGTTGGAGATCGTCCGATCAATGATCGCTCCGCAATTGACGCACTTCCAAGCATAAAACACCAGAAAGAAATCCGAGAAGCGCTCCAACATCATCAAGCCTTTGCATTTCGGACAACCCATGATTATTTCCTCCCCAGGTGAAAGTTGACGTATGCCTGAGGGGTTGAGCAAGTTGCGATCCAGTATTTCAGTTTTATAATTATCAATAACTTAGAATACAAATAGCCTAAAATTGTCTCTGTGGAGACTACTTATACGTACATTATTGTACAGCTTGTAGCATTTATACGCTGAGCATTGCTCGGGACATCGATTTCTGAAGAGTCTTAGTCAAAACCGTCTTCATGCGAGTACGCTTCTAGAGAAAATATTCACAGCAAAGATCAAAACGCTCTTTATTTTATTCTAACTTATTAACTACTTGCGAACGTAGTTCAAATATGAACGATCGGATCAAGCGATGATGACTAACCACGAGCACAATGTCCGGATCATCCAGGGAGCGCTGGCTCTTGAAAGCATCCTGGGCCTCCCGCCAGATCCAAGCGGTATCATCGTTTTTGCTCACGGCAGCGGCAGCGGCCGATTAAGTCCGCGAAACAACTTCGTAGCCCACCATCTGCAGCAGAACGGCCTCGCGACGCTGCTGCTTGACCTGCTCACGCCGGACGAAGCCGAGGATCGACGGAAAGTGTTTGCTATCGATCTGCTGGCCGATCGGCTGTTGCTGGCCAAAGCCTGGCTGGACGAAGACCCGCGCACAAAGAAGCTTGGCATCGGCTATTTCGGCGCCAGCACCGGAGCCGGTGCAGCGTTGCAAGCCGCTGCCAGAGACCCACAAAACATCCAGGCCATCGTGTCGCGAGGCGGACGGCCCGACTTGGCAGAAGCCTACCTGCCCTCGGTGACCGCGCCTACTCTGCTGATTGTCGGTGGATGGGATGAACCGGTGATTGAGATGAACCAATCAGCCTACGAAATGCTCAACTGTGAGAAGAAACTGATCGTCGTCCCCGGAGCCACACATCTATTTGAAGAACCAGGCACGCTGGAACAGGTTGCCAAGCACGCATGCAAGTGGTTTCTGCGGCACTTTCATCGAGAGGGAAAAGCAAAAGAATAAAAAGAAGCGGCTATTTACTGAAGAAATCGTTTCTTCACAAGCGCGAGAACATTCTCCGCCGCTGCGCTCGCCTGGACTTTCGTCGTATCGATGGTCAGATCCGGACTGACCGGCGGTTCATACGGGGACTGCAACCCCGGCACAGTGTTGGACTCACCTCGCTGTCCTCGTTGATACGTCCCTTTGTAGTCACGCTGCGTGCAGATTTCCAGCGGACATTCCACCGCCACTTCGATGAATCGGGGAATCAGTCTCCTGGCAAAGTCACGATGCTCACGCCGGGTGGCTGTGGCGTCAAAGATCACGGTCACGCCCTGCGCCACCAGCTTCGCCCCCATCAGCGCTAAAGCGCGGTAGAAGAGGTCCCGCTCGGCCTGCGAGTAGGTTGCCTCCGGCGTGAGCACACGCCTGACCTCATCCGACTCCAATACTTCCACTCTCAGGCCTTGCGCTTCAAGCTGCGGCGTGAGCGCCCTTACGATCGTGCTCTTGCCGGAAGCCGGCAGGCCCGTAATCCAGATGGCGAAGGCTCGTGAAGATCCGTGAATCGTCATTGGTCATTCGTCAATCGTGTCAGAAGAGCTTCCCCTCAAACATTACGACCTGTGCCATCCCCCGCCACCGCACTTCCCCCCGTTTGACGCTTGACGGTTGACGGGTCTTTCATCGACCACAATACTCATTCACCCGTGACGGATCGAAGCGCGGTGCAGCGAGGACCTGATCTATAAATCGAAAGATGGTTCGACGCACACCGATCGGCAACGTGGGATACCAGACAGGACTCGCCAGTACCAAGCCGCGAAACGCAAAGAACGGCGCCGCTGTTGCCGACACATCCTCATCGCCGCTTGCCTCGATATACTCCTCCCAAAACAGGCGGAAAAGCACTTCGTACGGCCCCTTCAGCCGTCCCCACCGGCAGAGTGAATAGAAGAAATAGTTGATCGTCATGGATGTCACGTCGTCCGCCGGTTCACCCCACTCCCCGCGTGAGCGATCGAGCACTGCGAAATCGACACCCTTCTTGAACAACACATTCCAAGGGTGGAAATCCCCGTGCACTTGCGACAATCGTTTAGTCTGTCCGCGCAGACGCCACCGCCAACGGTTGGCGGCATCCTCAATTCCGCGCAACAAGTCTTCCGTGATAAACCCGAACCGCTCGGGGTAACTGTCGGTCAGCCCCATGATGCATTCGCCGTGACCGATCAACTCCCGCAAACGGCGGCGGTATAAATCGGCATCCCGTTTCTTATGCGCGTGGATCTGCGCCAGATAACGCGCAAGGGCGACGGTCCGCTTGCGATCGAGCGGACGGAGCGATCGCCCCTCGGCGAGTCGTTCCAGATCTTCGTGATAACTTATCCCCTCGGTCCATTGATTCAGGACAAAGTATTCCCGCCCCTCTGCAACAGACAACAATTTCTGTGTGCCTGTAAAGATGCCGACGTCGAGCGCCTTCACATGCCGCGGGAGCCGTCCATAGGACTCGTAGTCCCACAACATCGCCTGCGCCCGATCAGCCATGTGCTCGTGCCCGAAGGGACCGGGCTTCATAGTTTCCAACACAGCCGACCGTACATCGTTGCCGACACGGAACGTCAGCTTGACCGGTATCCCATAGCCGTATTGTTTATGCGCACCTTCTGAACTTGCCTTTCCAATCACGCCGAACGACAGCAACGTAACGTCAGGTCCAAAACGCGACTGGAGATACTCTTCGAGAGCCTGTTTTCTCAGCGTCGGCATACAGAAATGACACGCAAGTCACATTCCAATCGAACAGCCATCTGAACGACCGCCTGTAACAGCGATCCCAACGATACATTTCCGCTTTCGCCATCTCCTACCTCCTCTCACGGTGCTGCAAGTGACGCATTGCGCTTCACCCGCATCACGATCACTGAGGAGAAATGCGCCAGTCTGCCTTGTCATTCACCGCGTGAAAAGTATGGCCATTCGCAAAACGGCGTAAACGATGGCCTCTTTCTGAGGCCATTCTCCAACCGGTGGATTTGACGCAAGCGGCATCCTGCTTGCTGATAGTTAGAACTGAAGAAAAGGAGGGCACCAGATGGACTTAGAAATCCAAAGCCGCAATGTTGAGATGACGCCCCGTTGGAAGACAGAAATCGAAGCGCGCATCGAGGATCTCCGGCGGGGTCATGATGACCTCACACACGGTCGTGTCACGCTGACAAAGAACCGCCATCACAAAAAGCAGGACCATGTCGCCGAGGCGCTCGTGGTCGTCACGCTACCCGGTCGGCATACTTTGACGGCCCGGAAGGAGGATAAGACATTCGAAGAAGCCATCCGGAGCGCCTTTGAAGCCGTGACGATTGAACTGCGGAAGTTTCGTGAGAAACGCGCACAGACCGAAGTACGCCTCTCACCTGTTCCGCCTAATCGCGGAGTGATCTGCAAGCTCTTCCCGAAGGAGGGCTATGGGTTCATCCTCCAGGAGGGCGGCGGGGAAGTGTATTTTCATGCGAATGCACTTCACAGCCTCACGTTTGAGCAGCTCGAAGACGGAACAGAAGTGGTGTTCGGAGTGGAGCAAGGCAAGAAAGGCCCCCAGGCCACAACCGTACAGCCACCTCCGGTGGTCGCAACGAAAGCAGTGTAGATGAGCACGGACAAATTTAGAGTTCCCGTTTCGATGCTGTCGCCCACAGTCGATCCCGCGCAGTTAGGGTTCGAAGACACGAGCGAACTCGAACCGCTCACCGATATTATCGGCCAGGAACGGGCGGTCGAAGCGCTGGAGTTCGGTCTCTCGATGAAGAGCCCGGGGTTCAATCTGTACGTCTCCGGCCCGGTCGGCACAGGGAAAGCCACCCTAGTCCGTCAGATGGTGACACGGCTGGCCCGGACAGCCCAGGCTCCTTCCGACTGGTGCTACGTCAACAATTTTCAGGACCCCTCACGGCCGGTCAGTCTCTCGTTTCCCGCCGGACAAGGCGGTGCCTTCAAAGGGGACATGGCCACGTTCATCGAGAGCTTCCGGCGTGACATCCCTGCCGCGTTCGAAAGCAAGAAGTACCTCGACGGCAAAGCCAAGCTGCATGACGAAACTGAGGCCAAGAAGAAAACGCTGTTCCAAGAGCTCACCAAGTTGAGTCTCGCCCGCGGGTTCGGGTTCGACGAAACGCCGGCGGGATTCGGACTCGTGCCGCTCAAAGACGGACATCCCATGACCGACGAAGCCATGGAGGCCATGACCGAATCAGAGCAACGGGACCTCACCGAACGCCGGCTCGCCCTCGAAGGCGAGATCCGTGACTTTCATGTGCGCCTCCACGGACTCGATAAAGAAATGGAGCACCAGCTCCGCCACCTCGATCACCAGGTGGTGACCAACGTGCTCGAAGGCCGGTATGAGACCTTACTGCGGTCCTACCAGAGTCTACCGGCGGTCTCCGCCTATCTCGAGCGAGTGAAAGACAACGTCATCCACCATTACAAAGACTTTCTTCCCCATGAAGGACCGGCATTACCCATTCCCGGCTTGGAACTCCGTCGGCCTGACATGACCCGCTATCTCGTGAATCTCATCGTCGAGCATGACTCGACCGGCGGCGCGCCCGTCATCGACGAATCGCACCCGACTTACACCAACCTGATCGGCAAAATCGAACGCCGCGCCCATATGGGCGTCATGTACACGGATTTCACTGAAATCCGTGCCGGCGCCGTCCTCCAAGCCAACGGCGGCTACCTGATCGTGAACGCGCTGGACATGTTGCATCAACCCTTTTCCTGGGACGCGCTGAAGCGAGTCATCAAAACGGCTGAAGTGAAAATCGAAGACCCCGCCGAATTCTATGGTTTCTCCACCGCCGGCCTCCGGCCGCAAGCCATCCCCGTCACGGTGAAAATCATCATGGTCGGGCCGCCCATGATCTACCACCTGCTCCAGGCCTACGAAGAGGACTTTGCCAAGCTCTTTAAAGTGAAGGCGGACTTCGACACGGAAGTGGTCCGAAGCGAACGGCAGGATCGCCAGTACGCCCGCTTCATCGCAAAGCTCTGCCGCGAAGAAGGGCTGCCGCACTTTGGCGCCGATGCGGTCGCCGAAGTGATTCGGCAAGCCTTCCGCTTTGCCGATCGGCACGACCGTCTGTCACTGCGATTCAGCCTCGTGAGCGACCTCATCCGCGAGGCCGGCTACTGGGCCAGGAAAGAAGGTCATTCGTTTGTGACGCGCGGAGATGTGGACGCGGCCATCGCGCACAAACGCCACCGGTCGAATCTGGCCGAACATTGGATCCAGGACGAAATCAAAGAAGGTACCCTGATGGTCGATCTCGACGGCGAGAGCGTCGGCCAGGTGAATGGTCTCTCCGTCCATGAACTCGGCGACTATGCGTTCGGCCGCCCCACCCGCATAACGGCGCGCACCTATGTCGGCACCAAAGGCGTCATCGATGTGCAACGGGAAGCGGAACTCGCCGGCAACATCCACAGCAAGGGCGTCATGACCATCGCCGGCTATCTGGCCGGCAAGTTCGCCGGACTACACCCCTTCGCCATGAGCGCGTCCTTGACCTTCGAACAAACCTACTCCGAGATTGAAGGAGACAGCGCCGCTGTCGCCGAGTTGACCGCAATTTTGTCCAGCCTGGCCGATCTGCCGATCCGGCAATATCTTGCCGTTACCGGATCCGTCAACCAATTGGGCGAAGTCCAGCCTATCGGCGGCGTCAACGAGAAAATCGAAGGATTTCTTGAATCCTGTTCACGGCGCGGCCTCACCGGCAAACAGGGCGTGATCATTCCGGCGCGTAATACGAAACATCTCGCGCTTCGCCGCGATGTAGTCGAAGCGGTGGAATCGGGACAGTTCACCGTCTACGCGGTGAACACGCTGGAAGAGGCCATTGAATTGCTCACCGGCGTGACGGCCGGAGAACGCGGTATCGACGGGGACTATCCTCCCGACACGGTGTTTGGCCGTGCCGCTCAACGCCTCGCCGAAATGGCCCTGGCCGTGGCGGAATGGGGTGAAGGCGAGGAACGACCCGGCGGACGGATCATCACGGAACCGTGAGCAACCGAGACTCCACTGGCCTGACCGCCTGCTTAGCGGGAATACCCATGACGCTGCTCTCGACCCATCCGGCAACTCCATCGTCTAACCATGTCGTCCTCGCGCCGGGCGATGCGCTGTTGGTCGTGGACCTGCAGAATGATTTTCTTCCCGGCGGCGCACTCGGCATTGCCGGAGGCGACGGGCTCCTGCCGGTTCTGCGCCACTATTGCGACCGTTTCGTGACACGCCGCCTCCCAATCATTTTCTCGCGCGATTGGCATCCGCCGCGCCATTGTTCGTTCAGAGAACAAGGCGGCCCCTGGCCCGTGCACTGCGTGGCAGATACGCCCGGCTCGCTGGCACCCACGCAGTTCCCAATCCCATCGACCGTCGAGACGATTTACAAAGCCACCACACCGGACAAAGACGTCTACTCGGTCTTCGAAGACACGCCGCTGCATGAACTGCTCCAGCGCGATCATGTGCGGCGTATCTTCATCGGCGGCCTGGCCACCGACTATTGCGTGCTCTACAGCGTAAGAGACGCGCGCAGACTCGGCTACGAGACCTGCCTCCTGCTCGACGGCATCGCCGCCGTCAATCGTCAACCGGGAGACGGTCAGCGGGCGATCGACGAAATGATCCGCAGCGGCGCTGTCCCCATCCGGTTGGAACAGCTCGCTCAATGAATCCATCCAACCACGCACTCCTAACGGACCTGTACCAGTTGACGATGGCCCAAGCCTATCTGGAGCAGGGGATGGAGAAACCGGCCGTCTTCGAATTCTTCGTCCGCCGCCTGCCGCCCCATCGCAATTTCCTCATGGCTGCCGGACTCCCGCAGGTCGTGGATTATCTTTCCACCTTACGCTTCACCTCCGACGACATCGCCTGGCTCGCACAGACCGGCCGCCTCTCGCCGACGCTCCTGCGCTATCTCGAAACACTGCGCTTCTCCGGATCGGTTGAGGCGATGGCAGAAGGAACAATCTTTTTTCCCACCGAGCCGATTCTGCGCATCGTCGCACCCATGCCACAAGCGCAACTGGTCGAAACCCGCATCATGAACCTGCTCAACTTCCAGACGATGATCGCCTCAAAAGCCGCGCGCTCGGTCATGGTCGCAGAGGGCAAGCCGCTCATCGACTTTGGTCTTCGCCGCGCGCACGGCGCCGAGGCCGGTCTCTATGCCGCTCGCGCCAGCTACCTCGCCGGCTTTGCCGGAACCGCCACCGTCCTGGCAGGCAAAGCATTCGGCCTCCCCATTTTCGGCACCATGGCCCATTCGTTCGTCCAAGCCCACGAGGACGAATCCGAGTCCTTCACCCACTTCTCGCAGGCGCAGCCGGATAACGTCGTGCTGCTGATCGACACCTACGACACCGAAGCCGCTGCGCATAAAGTCGTGGCACTCGCGCCCTCGCTCCTCGCCAAAGGCATCCCCGTGAAAGGCATTCGACTAGATAGCGGCGATCTTGCCGAGCATGCCAGGAAGGTCAGAAAGATTCTGGACGAGGGCGGCTTGCCGCACGCAACGATCCTGGCCAGCGGCAATCTCGATGAGCACCGATTGAGAGAGTTGATCCAAAGCCACGCGCCGATCAACTGCTTTGCCGTCGGCACGGCAATGACGACGTCAGCCGATGCGCCTTCGCTGGACTGCGCCTATAAACTGCAGGAATACGCCGGTCGGCCCTGCCGCAAACGGTCCGAAGGCAAAGCCACTTGGCCGGGACGCAAACAGGTCTATCGGGAACGCGCCGCCGACGGGCAATGGGCCTACGATCTGCTGACGACGAGTACGGATCGACACGAAGGACAAGGCCTCCTCCAACCGGTCATGCGCGACGGCCAGCTCATCGCCCCGCTCCCATCCCTCGCCGCCAGCCGCACCCGCGCCGCTGCGCAACTAACAGAACTCCCTGCTTTGTTGCGGGAACTCGAAATAGCCGCTCCTTACGAAGTACGAATCTCTGACGCGCTGAGAGCCTTGACTGAATCAATAGATGACCGAACTCACTGATCGACGAACTGACCGGCATCGAACATCATCACCATTCGCTCTTCGGCCCCTCGCCGAAATGGCACAGGCCGTCGCGGAATGGGGCGAAGGCGAAGAGCGCTCGAACGGACGCATCATCACCGAACCGTGAATAGGCACACTTCATTTCCATCGATCGACAGATCGCATATACAGTGGACCGCGATTGTGATAGCGTAGTTTTGAAGACGAGAGGACACGATGCGTAACGTTCTTCATATCCTAACGCACCGGCTGGCGCCCATGATCATTCGGGTGTGGGTCGTGCTGTGGGTCCTCTCGGTCCCTCTGTTCCACGTACATCCCGAATCTGCCGAGCACTCAGGTCACGATGAAGCTATACATAGCGGAACCGTGCACACCGTATTTTCTGCCGACCTCGACGGTGAGTTCGACATCCACGAGGCGTCGACCCACTCCGCTGCCGACAAGTCCGTTCATCTTTCACATACCTGGTTCGAGCATTCGGAGTTGGGATTCTCGCTGCTCACCGACTCGCACCATCGCACAGATCTAAAGCCGCTTCTCGTGCAGACCATAGTGCCGCCTATCGGAGAAACCACCACCATAGAGTGCCGCGAACGAGCTGCAGAAGACCTGGCTGCCATTCCGGTGTCCACCCTCTTTGTGCATCAGTTCCCTTCCCGTGCGCCCCCCTCACTCCTTCTCTAAATCCGTCGGTACGAATCCACGCCATCACAGGCATCGTGGCATTGCAGGCTCACTCCTCACGAGTTGAGCCCGGTATCTGTTGAGCAGAGGAGGCTCAGATGATTACTCGTATACTCGTTTCTCTCGTGCTGTTATGCGGAGTGAGCGGTCTAAGCCAGACAGCCGAAACGGCGTGGGCAGCCGATCCCCTCACCGGCACCTACTCGCTCGACAGCATCGTGGCCTTGGCCATCGAGCGCAGTCCGACCCTGGCCGGCGCTGAGGGATTCGTCAGACAAAGTCACGGGCAACAAATCGCGGCAGGGGCCTACCCGAATCCGTCGGTCTCAGGTAGTGCCGGCCGCGGCGCCATTCGCGACCCCAGCACCGGTGTGCGCATCACCGAACGGACCGTGACGGTCGAACAACCGCTTGAATGGACAGGCAAGCGGCAGGCCCGCCAAGAGGCCGCGAATGCCGGCGTTGCTGGCGCCAGTGCGGCGCTGGAAGAAACCCGACTGACGCTCCTCGCCGATGTCAAAGTGGCATTTTATTCGCTGCTCTTCGCCCAACGTGATGCTGAGCTCGCCGCGCAGAACGTGACCACGGTCGAAGAGGTGTTGCGTACGGTGAAAGCACGGGTCGCGGCGGGCGAAGCGACTTCCTTCGATACGATGAAAGCCGGCGTCGAGGTACAGAAGGCCCAGAAAGACGTCGCCCGCGCACAGAATGCCTTCTTGGTAGCAAAGACCCGCCTCAATACCCTTACCGCCGGTGCATTGGGAAAACAGTTCTCCATCCAAGGGGACTTCCAGTCTCCGAAACAAGGACTGGATCTGGATCGTCTGACCGCTCAGGCATTTGAGCAACACCCCTCCCTGCGGCGTCTGACCAAGCTCGCGGAGCAGGCCGAGCATACCGTGCGGTTTGAGCGAGAATCCCGGGTGCCCAACATCAGTGTGCAAGGACAATATCACCGGGAAGCCGGCGATGAGTCGATGACCGCCGGGCTGAGCGTGCCGCTCCCCCTCTGGTATCGACGGCAGGGGGAGATTGAGACCGCCCTGGGCACGAAACACCGCGCGGAGGCTGAGCGGCTGCGGGCCCAGAATGAGTTGGAACAAGCGATCACTCAACATGTGCAAGAAGTCCGCACGGCACAGGATCAACTTCACGTCTTTGAGACCGGCTTGCTCAAACAAGCGGAACAGACCTTGACCGTGGCCCGCACTAGCTTCCGGCAGGGCGCGGCGAGTTTGTTGGATGTGCTGGATGCCCAGCGTGTCTACCGGCAGACCCTGCTGGAATATGCCCAGGCGCGCGCGGATCTCTCAATCGCCTTCGTCCGGTTGGAGCGATCCCTGGGTGCGCCGCTATGAGTACGTCACAGTTGCCGATGGATGAGACGGGAGTATCCCAATGACACCACGAACACCGATAACTGGAATGATCGCTACAATCATCCTGATTCTTGCAGGTTGTGGCGATCGAGGAACAGAGCCGCCCAAACACCCTTCGGCCGCAGGGTCGAAGACTAGCACGACGGCCCCCCACCGACTCCAACCGCCCTCCGTCGTCCGAGATCGCCTACGAACAGAATCCGTCACCCTGCACCAGATTCCCGATGTGGTCACGGCTCCCGGCGAGGTCGCACTGGATTTGAAGCAGGTGGCGAAGATCACCTCACGTATCGAAGGGCAGGTTGAAACGATCCACGTCCAATTGGGTGATCGAGTCAAGCCAGGTCAACCACTGGCGGCCATCGGCAGCTTGCAGCTCGATCAACTCATCGAAGAATACCTTGTCGGGAAGGCGCAGGCCGATGTCGCCGAGAACAGCTTCCGGCGCACGGAGAAGTTGCGAGCCGACGACATCGTGACCGAGCGGAAGCTCATCGAAGACAAGGGGCGATATTTGGAAACAAAGGCACGATACCAGCATATCCGCGAAAAACTCCTGAACATGGGCCTCTCGATGGCGGAACTGACCGCGCTTGAGCGAGGCCAGCATGAGGAGAGTCATCGCTATACATTGACATCGCCGATCGCTGGAACGGTCATCGCACAGAATGCCGTGCGCGGCCAGGGTGTGGCGCCGGGAAACGCATTATTCGAAGTCGTGAACACGAGCCGAGTCTGGGTCTTTGCCAATCTGCCGATCGAGCAGGCCCGAAAGTTCAAGGAGGGCGATGTGGGAACGATCCTGCCAAAGGGCGGCGAGCCGGTCACGGCTCCGCTCACCTATCTTGCGCCGGTCGCGGACGAGACGACCCGCACGATTCGAGTTCGCTTCGAGGTCGCGAACCAGCAGCAGAGCCTGAAGCCACGGGAGTATGTGGACGTTCAGTTGGCTACCGTGAGTCCACCAACCTTGGCGGTCCCCCTGTCGGCCCTGACGGTGGTGGACAACGTGCGCGGGATCTTCGTTCAGCGCGAGACCGGGTATGTATTCGTGCCGATCGAAGCCGGCCGCGAGGGCGGGGGTTGGGTTGAAGTGAAGAAAGGACTGACTGCGGGCGAGCAGGTGGTGATCGACGGCGTCTTTGATCTGAAGAACGTCCTACTCAAAGAACACATCGGGTCCGGAGAGGGAGAATAAAATGGAACGGCTGTTCACCCTCTCGCTGCGCTACCGTTTCTTCACTCTGGTGGCGATCATCCTCGTGATCGCTCTGGGCCTGTGGTCCTTCACCCACCTCACCATTGACGCCATGCCGGATCTGACGCCGGTCCAGGTCCAAATCCTCACCCGTTCACCAGCGCTCGGCCCAGTTGAAGTGGAGCAGTTCATCACATTTCCGATCGAGGCCTCGCTGAGCGGATTGCCTGCCCTGCGCGAGCTCCGCTCTGTGTCGCGCTATGGGCTCTCAGTGGTCACGGTGATCTTCGAAGATCAGACGGACATCTATCGCGCGAGACAGTTGGTCACCGAACGGCTGACCCGCGCGATGGAACGTATCCCGGTCGAGTATGGCCGTCCAATCGTGGGACCGCTGACGACCGGATTGGGCGAAGTCTATCAATTCACACTCAAAGGAAATGGCTATAGCCCCATGGCGCTGCGAACGCTTCTTGAGTGGGAGATCGGGATGCGGCTGCGGGCGGTGCCGGGCGTGGTGGAAGTGAATATTTGGGGAGGAGAACCGCAACAGTTCCAAGTCATCGTGGACCCGGCCAAGCTCCTGTCCTACAAGTTGTCACTTCGGCACGTGTTTGAGGCGCTCGAACGCAACAATGCCATCGCCGGCGGCGGCTACATTGAGCGTCAACGCGAACAATTGCTCATTCGCGGTGAAGCCTTAGCGACGCAGGTGGCCGACCTTGCAAGGATTGTCGTGGCGCACGGCTCCGGGGGAGTACCGATCTACATTGCAGACCTCGCGGAGGTGAAGGAGGCCTCGGCGCTTCGCATCGGCGCGGCGACTGCGATGGGAGAAGGCGAAACCGTCATCGGCATGGTGCAGATGTTGGCGGGCGAGAATGCGCAACAGGTCGTCGAGCGGGTCAAGACCAGAGTGAGAGAGATTGAAGCGACCCTCCCCCCAGGTGTGACCATCGAACCCTACTATGACCGAACGCTGTTGGTCTCGAAGGTCATCCATACCGTGCGCAATAATCTGCTGGAGGGAGGACTTCTCGTCATTGCCGTGCTGTTCCTCTTTCTCGGCGATCTTCGCGCCGGTGTGATCGTGGCCTCCGCCATTCCCTTGTCGATGCTGATCGCATTCAGCGGAATGATGCAGGCCGGACTCTCCGGCAATCTGATGAGCCTCGGCGCGATCGACTTCGGGTTGCTCGTGGATGGTTCGGTCGTGATGATCGATAACATTCTTCGACGATTGGCGAAGAAGGGCGTGATGAGCCAGGAGGAGCGATTGAACGAGATTTTGGCAGCCGGCCGCGAGGTCCTGCGTCCCATGACCCTCGCCGTCACCATCATCATTCTTGTGTACGTGCCTATCCTGGCGCTGACCGGGATCGAGGGGAAGATGTTCCGGCCGATGGCCCTCACCGTCATCCTGGCGCTGGCCGGCTCGCTCCTCCTCGCGGTGACGGTGACGCCTCTGCTCGCCTTCTGGTTTGTGCGGGCTCAATCGGGACACGAGGACACGCGCCTGTTCGGATTGCTGCGCCGTACCTATGAACCCTGTCTCAGATGGGCGACGGCGCGCCCGGCCTGGGTGGTGACGCCGGCGGTCAGTCTGTTCGTCGTGAGCCTCGGATTGAGCGCCTGGCTTGGCATCGAGTTTGTGCCGCGCCTCGACGAGGGGGACATGGCCATTCAAATCTGGCGATTGCCCAGCGTGTCGCTGAGTGAGTCGGTCAAGAATGCCCTGGATGTTGAACGAGTGCTTCGGAAGTTTCCGGAAGTCGTGCAGGTGGTGAGCAGGACCGGGAGCCCTGAGGTGGCGACCGACGTGATGGGAGTGGAGCTGTCCGATGTGTTTGTCATTCTCAAGCCGCAGCAGGAATGGACGACGGCCGGCACGCGCGAAGATCTGATCGCCAAGATGAAGCCCGCCATTCTCGATGCGGTTCCGGGTGTCGGCCTCGGCTTTACGCAACCGATCGAGATGCGTTTCAACGAGTTGATCGCGGGGACGCGCTCCGATCTGGCGGTCAAGATCTTCGGTCCTGACCTGGAGGTCCTCAAGCAACAGGCCGAGGCAGTGGCTCGTGCGTTGGAAACTGTCCGCGGCGCAGCAGACGTCAAAGTCGAGCAAGTGGCGGGCCTTCCACTTCTGCGAGTGATTGTGGACCGTGAACAGATCGCGCGCTATGGGCTGACGGCAGACGACGTGCTGACCCTCGTGCAAACGACCCGTGTGGGACGCGTCGTCGGCACCGTGGTTCAAGGCCCCAGGCGGTTCGATCTCGTCGTCCGGTTAGCCGACAGTGCCTCGGCAGATCCTGCTTCGTTGGGCAATCTGCTCATCCCCACCGGTCAGGGTGAACTTGTCCCCCTCTCCCGCGTGGCGGCCATCCGAGTAGACACGGGACCGGCTCAGATCAGCAGGGAGCATGTGCAGCGTCGCATCGTGGTGGAGAACAACATCCGGGGAAGGGACTTGGGAAGCTTCGTGGCAGAGGCTCAACGCGTCGTGGCACGTGAGGTATCGCTCCCGACAGGGTACGAACTGACATGGGGTGGACAGTTTCAGCATCTTCAAGAAGCCACCAGCCGATTAGCCGTGGTCGTGCCCATCACCCTCCTTCTAATCCTGGGTGTGCTGTCGGTCATTTTCGGGGCTATGCGCCCCGCGCTGCTGATTTTTCTCAATGTGCCCTTAGCGTTGTCCGGTGGTGTGCTCGCCCTCTGGCTGCGTGGCCTGCCACTCAGTATTTCAGCGGTCATTGGATTTATCGCTCTGTTTGGCATTGCGGTGCTCAATGGTGTGGTGCTGGTCAGCCACATCCGACAACTCGAAGCAGAAGGGCTCCCAACTGATGAGGCTGTCATGCAGGGAGCCATGGACCGGCTCAGGCCCGTGCTCATGACCGCACTCGTCGCCAGCCTCGGCTTTCTCCCCATGGCTGTGGCGACCAGCATGGGAGCCGAGGTCCAGCGGCCCCTCGCCACCGTCGTCATCGGGGGATTGATCACATCGACGATCTTAACGTTGCTGGTCATCCCGGCGCTCTATGGCAGAATCGGTGAGAAACGTTCTAATAAGCTCCAAGGGGTGGAGCAGACAATCAGCGGAGGGTCGACAGATGCGTAAACACGAGTCCCACCACCATAGACCATCTGATGCGTCCCACGCAGAGAAGACACACGGCCATACTCACGGAGCGATCGATCCCGCGCTCTTGACGACGCAACGAGGAATGTGGGCCGTGAAATGGTCATTCCTCGGATTGGCCGCCACGGCCCTGTTGCAGATTCTCATCGTGGGGATCACGGGAAGTGTCGCCCTGCTGGCCGACACCATTCATAACCTCGGGGACGCGCTGACGGCTATTCCGCTCTGGATCGCATTCAGGCTCGGGCAATGGCAACCCACCAGGCGATTCACTTACGGGTACGGGCGTGTAGAGGACGTAGCCGGCGTCGTGATTGTCGGCATCATGTTGCTCAGCGCTCTGATCACTGGCTATCTTTCCGTGGAGCGGCTGCTGCACCCCCAACCGATTTCCTATGTGGGGGCTGTGATCGCCGCCTCACTGATTGGGTTCGTCGGCAATGAGGCGGTGGCGATCTTTCGCATACGGGTAGGCAAAGAGATCGGCAGCACCGCGCTCATCGCCGACGGCTACCACGCCCGGGCCGATGGCTTGACGAGTTTATCGGTCTTATTCGGTGCGGTCGGCGTCTGGCTGGGATATGCGTTGGCAGATCCGATTGTAGGTCTTGTGATCACGGCAGTCATCGTGCGCATCGTCTGGCAATCCGGCAAGGCCGTCTTCACGCGGCTGCTGGATGGGATCGATCCCGAGGTCATTGATGAGATTACTCATGCCGTCCATCACACCTCAGGGGTCTGTGACGTCAGTGAAGTCCGAGTCAGATGGTTGGGCCATCGGCTCCATGCTGAGGTCAATGTTGCGGTGCGGGCGGATCTCTCGGTGGAGCAAGGCCATGACATTGCCAAGGAGGTGCGCCACAATCTCCTGCATGAGTTGCAATACCTCTCCAATGCCACCATTCATATTGACCCGGCCACGGCTTCTGGCGAAGTGCACCATGCCATTGCCAACCACACTCATGATGAATGGCCTCCCCATTCGCATTAAAGATTGGAGCCCACTGTACTCGTTGAATGCACAACGGGTGTCGATCGACAAATAGGATGGTGTGTTTCTGAGTGAAGCACTGGAGGGCTCTGTGGAAGACTCGAGACAAGATAGAACGCAGAAACGACGGAGCCTGCTGATCGTCCTGCTGATGACCGGAACATTCATGGTCATCGAGGTGGTCGGCGGTCTGCTCACGGGAAGTTTGGCCCTGTTGGCCGACGCAGGCCATATGTTGACGGATGTAGCAGCCCTTGGACTCAGCGCCTTTGCCATGTGGATGGCGGCCAGACCCTCGACGCCGGAGAAGAGCTACGGATATCACCGCGCCGAGATCCTCGCCGCGGTCATCAATGCGGTGGTGCTGTTGCTGTTGGCCATCTGGATTCTGTACGAGGCCTACCGGCGTGCCTTCGAGCCGCCCCACGTGCTGGGCGTGCCGATGCTACTCATCGGACTCGTCGGTCTCGCCGTGAATATCGCAGGCATGAAGCTGCTCGCTGACGAATCCGCGTCGAGTCTGAATGTTCGCAGTGCGTATTTAGAAGTGCTCAGCGACGCGATCAGTTCGGTCGGAGTCATCCTTGGGGGGGTCACGATCTGGCTCACCGGGTGGTTGCTCATCGATCCTTTTCTGAGCGCGGGCATCAGTATCTTTATCGTCTGGCGCACGTGGGGACTGCTCACTCAGGCCGTGCATGTGCTCATGGAAGGCGTGCCGACTCATCTGGACGCCAAAGAGGTCGGACAAGCCATGGCCGGCGTGCCCGACGTGAAAGGGATTCACGATCTGCATATTTGGACCATCACCTCCGGCCTCGACGCCCTGAGTGCCCACGTGATCGTCTCTGTTGGAGCGGATCGGGACGCCGTGTTGGGGCGCTTGCAACAGCTGTTGCAAGATCGCTTCGGAATTGACCATGTCACGCTGCAGATCGTGGAGGAACGATCGAACCCGGTTCAGATCGAATAGGAATCAGGTGAGGTTCCGATGCGTGTGCATCCTGCGCCTGCCTATGCCTGTATAGATGGAGAAGAGATCACCATGAGTCCGCCCGGTTCACTGGGATCATTTGTACTCGCCGGCTGTGCAAAATCGGCGGCGGCGATCTCGTATGGCGCTCATTCAGGGAAGGTCATCACTGGAGATATGCCGTTGCCGGGGCGGCCATCTTGATCCTGTGCGGCGTGATTCCGACTTTCCAACCGGCGCACTTCGGCCGGGTGCACGCCGCCTACGGTGGGATGTTCATCGTACTGTCGCTTCTCTGGGGCTGGAGCTTCGACGGAACCAAACCGGATCGCTTCGATGCCATGGGAGCGATCATCTGCCCGGCCGGCATGGGGATGATCATGTACGCGACTCGTCCGTGATGAGGGGGATGAGACCTGGCGCCGTGCTGACTATGACGACTACGCCATTATGGAGGCACAGCATGACGCGCTTGTACCGTGCCGACTGTCGAGAGGTTCTTGCGGTCCTCGTTGTCACACTCGTCCCGCTCGCGTATCTCGGCTGCGTCGAGACGACCCCGCAACCCTTCTATGTCACGCAGACGCTGATCGGCAAGTCCGAAGCGGAGGTTGTGGTCTGCGCGGGCCCGCCGCGGACAGTCGCATCCCATGACAATGTGAGAATCCTGACCTACTCAAAAGAAAGTGGATCGCTCGAAGGATCATTTCCTGGGACCAAAGGCAGCCGCCCCGAGGGAGCCAAGCACAGTTGCACGGCGATCCTGACGCTGCAAGACCATCGCGTCATCGAGGTGCAGTATCGGGCGATGCCGGAATCATCGGAGTCGCATGAGCATTGTGAGGACATCTTCCAGCATTGTATGCCGCAGTAAGAAGAGAACCTCGCGAAGGGAAGTGCACAGTGACCTATTCAAGTGTTATCGGGCTGAAAGTGGGTTGGCCGGGACGTTCCGAGCAACGGGAGGGGAAGCGGGGAGAGCTTCTCCTGCATAGCGCCCTACTCCTGTTCGTGGTCTTGCCTAGCGGCGGGTGCGCAGGCTGGTGGTCAGGAGAGCTGCCTCCGCCTGATCCACCGCTCAAGCTCCTTGTGGTGCAGGTCACGCTGGACGCGCCCATCACAAAAAGTACGCAGATGCAGACGTTCGAGGAGACGCCGTCTCCAGAGGTCGAACCGGCCATCCGGGCTCAGCTTATCGAGGAGGTAGAGCTCAGAGCGCAGCGGCTGTTGACGGAACAGTTGGCTGCGCAACCGGGATTCCGGGTCGTGCCATTCGGCGAGACCAGGCGTATGTTCGGCAATCTCGGCGTTCGGCGGGAACGGCTCAGTGAAGCGCAACTCCGTGCCCTTGCCGACGAGAGCGGGGCCGATATCATTGTCACAGGACGCCTCCCGGATTATGGTGCCGTGCACTGGCAGTACTGGGTGGGAGGTTGGGCGATGACGGCGACCGCTCATCTCATGACTGTCGGGTTCGCCTCAGGCTGGAACCCGGCCGTCGTGGGCGGCTTCATGGCTCTCGATCTTTCCACGGATCTGCCCTTTTGGTGGGGCGGGGCCTATGCCTTTGGGTGGGGACTTCGACCCGTGCGGGTCCAAGTCGAGGCCGTGCAGACAGGACCCTGTGGCGGACCGCTTTGGAGTACGCAGACGGTCATGGTCCTGATTCCTGGGAAAACTCTCGCCGTGTTCCCTCCCGAAGAGCGACGGCGGAAAGAGGTCCAACTTGGGGTCAACCTGGAACGCGCCATCAGAGACGTTGCGGATGCAGCGGGCCAGTCGCTTCGACTGAAGCCTTGTGGTCCCGAACAGGAACCCGGAGACACGCGGCGATGAGGAGTTAATGGAAAGCTGAAGGAGACAGCCATGCACGAACCAATGGTGGGGCTTTGGGGCTGGGTCGGTTATGTCTTGATGGTTATCTTCTGGGCGGTGGGGACGGTCGCTGTGGTGCTGTGGATGAAGTCGTGGTTGGAACAAAAGGGATTTGGGTCATCCTCTCGCGAGCCGGAATCGGCCCTGGAGATTCTGAAGAAGCGCTACGCCCGTGGGGAGATCAATAAGCAGGAATTCGAAGAGAAGCGCAAGGATCTTCTTTAAGGACTTCGGATAGCGCTGATTGGCACGCCGGGAAGCTCCCGCATCAGAGGGGGGTTGGCGACGCTCAAAAGGAAGAGACCCCTGAGCGTGACTGGTCTGGGCGACCAAGGGAGGAACAGCATGTGTAAGAGCAGAATGAGCCCAGTGATGCCGGAAGGACGTGATCACACGGACGGCTTTGACGGGCCATGGTGGCGCTACCCCGTGCTTCGCAACGCGCTCATGGCTGGCGCGCTGGCTGGTGCGGGATTCGTCCTCGCCCATCTGGGGCTGATCTCTTCGCAAGCCGAGGACGTGTGTTACCTCCTGGCGATCCCCTTAGGCGGGTATCACTGGAGTCGCGAGGCTGTGGAAGCACTGGTTCGCGACCGGGTCGTGGGGATTGACCTCTTGATGCTCGCAGCGACGGTGGGATCCGGCATCTTGGGCCTCTGGGATGAAGCGGCCTTTCTCGTCTTTCTCTACGGGTCCGCTGAAGGCTTGGAGGAGTACACCTATGCCCGGACGCGGTCGGCGATTCGGGCTTTGCTGGATCTCGCACCGAAGGAAGCCCATGTCCTGCGCAACGGAGAGGAGCTGACCATCCCGGCTGACCGCCTCCAAGTGGGCGATCACTTCCTGATTCGCCCTGGCGAGGCGCTCCCCACCGACGGGATCATCCGATCAGGCAGCTCGAGCCTCGATGAATCCCCGATTACGGGAGAATCTATTCCGGTGGACAAGAGCCCAGGGATGAAGGTGTTCGCCGGCTCGCTCAATCGACAAGGACTCTTAGTGGTGGAGGCGACGGCCTCGTTTCAGGACAATACCCTGGCCAAGATCATCCATCTGGTTGAGGACGCGCAGGAACGGAAGGGCGCGGCACAGCAATGGATTGAGCGCTTCGGTCGCTGCTATAGCCCGCTGGTCCTGCTCGCCTCCTTTGGGTGTCTTCTCGTGCCGTGGCTTTTGGGATGGCCACTGGCCGACTGGGCGAGGCGAGCCGTGGTGCTTCTCGTCGCGGCTGCGCCTTGCGCGCTCGTGATGTCCACGCCGGTCGCGACCGCGGCCGCGATCGGCACCGCGGGGAAGCGCGGGATCTTGATCAAGGGTGGGGTGCACCTGGAGCATCTCGGAGGGATTCGCGTGATCGCGTTCGACAAGACCGGCACCCTGACGTATGGGAAGCCAGTCGTGACCGACTTCATTTCCCTTACCGGCTCAGAAGCTGAGATCCTCGCGATTGCTGCTGGTGTGGAATATGGCTCCGAGCATCCGCTGGCGCGGGCGATCGTGGACCGGGCGCGGACTGAGGGAATCGTCCCTGTTGAAGTGCGAGCGTTTCAGGCGCTCACAGGCGCTGGCGCGACGGCGGTGGTGGGAGATCAGAGCTGGTACGTCGGGAGTCCCGATCTGTTCCAAGAGCTTGGCGTGGACCTGAAGCCGGTGCAGGACCGTCTGCGAGCGTTACAGGCAGACGGGAAGACTGTAGTGCTGGTAGGGAGACAACAAGAACTGCGTGGCCTGCTGGCGCTGCAGGACCGTATCCGCGAGGGGATGCGAAACGTCATTGCCGATCTCCACCGGATGCACGTCCGCATTGTCATGTTGACGGGAGATAATGCGCGAACGGCGCAGAGCGTGGCCCAGAAGTTGGGTATCGATTCCTACCGGGCGGAGCTCAAGCCGGAAGACAAAGTCCGAGCAGTGCAGGACCTGGAAGCCCGCTATGGCGCCGTGCTGATGGTCGGGGACGGGATCAACGACGCCCCAGCCCTGGCGGCCGCCACCTGCGGCGTGGCGATGGGTGCAGTCGGCACGGATGCGGCTATTGAAGCGGCAGATGTGGCATTGATGGCCGACGACCTTTCCAAGGTGATCGAAGCGCTTCGACTGGGACGCAAGGCCAGACAAATCAGTGCGCAGAACATCGCGTTCTCCCTCCTGCTCCTCGCTGTGCTGATCCCTCTGGCAGTCAGCGGCTTGCTCAGCGTCGCTCTTGTGGTCCTCGCTCACGAGACAAGCGAACTCTTGGCCGTCGCGAATGGACTGCGGGTCGGTTGGCACAGGGAACCACGTCTCGACACGGGGGCGCCTCTGTGAGAGTAGCCTGAGCCGGCTCGCGAAAGAGAAGGAAGTCATGATGCCGTAGAGAATTATCCGCCGACGCCAGCAGCGCTGGCAGAAGCGATGAGGCAACGGGTAGAGCTTCAAAGTCCTGCCCCTTGTACCAAATGATGGGCACACACGTTCCGGTTTTGTTGCCTGTTCGGGTATCAACTGCTGGGATGAAGCAAGTGACGAGAGGAGGAGGTCTGTCATGAAACCTGATGGCTTCAATTGGATATGGGGTGTGGCCGGGACATTGCTGGTGGCGACCATCGTATTGGCCGTGTGGCCACACCACTCCAAGCCGCTCGAGTACAAGGTGATTGACGTGGCGGCCGATGCCGAAAGAGTGCAAGCCGCGTTGAGTCAGCATGGAAGTACTGGGTGGGAGCTTGCCGCAGCGGTCACAGGGAATGGTCAGCCAGCGCGCCTCCTCCTGATCTTGAAGAAACCAGAGTGAGGGCGCGCCCCGAGCTGGCCGTCGGAGGTGTTGGAGGAAACAGCACGCTCTGCCACAGCGCCGGCACGCGGCGCCAACACAGGCGATGAGGCCATTGGAAGTGTACGAACCACTGGAGACGGGATCGTTCAGAAAAGGAGGAAAGTCATGCACAGTACAGTAGGTGTGATGCTCGCGTTCGTGATCGGGCTTGCCCTGGCAAGCGGATGCCAATCGGTCCCCGCGCGCAAGCCATTGTCCGCGCCGACGGGCACGATCACAACGGCGGTGCAGCACCATGAAGCGGGCATCCTGGCATACGAGCAGAATCAGTGGCCGCAAGCGAGACAACATTTCGAGGCCGCGATCACGGCAGCCCCGGGCCTGGCGGAGGCCCATTACAATCTCGGGATGGCGCTGTACAAACTGAAAGACTTCAAAGAAGGAGATCGCCATTTTATCGAGGCCGCGAACTTGGCGCCGGGCCACACTGTCATCTGGAATTCCCCACCCTTACGGAATGTGCACGTTCCCGGAAAGACGGGCTTGGTGGATGACGGACACGGGCATGTCCATTAAGCCGGAGCACCAATTCGCCCGGGTCATCTTGAGTAGCGTACTGTTGACAAACCGCCAGCTCCGACTCGGATTGTAGGAGGATTTCTTGACCCGATCTCTGTTTGGCGGAATCTGTCTGATCTCTGTTGCGTTATCCGGCTGCGCCGGTTTGGGCGGATCACCAGGTGCGGCCCAGAAACTCCCGCTGAAAGTCGTCGTGGAACCCATCATTCTCGAAGCTCCGATCACCAAGAGCACCCAGATCCATTCGTTTGACGAAGCGCCGTCACCAGAAATCGAGTCGGTGATCCTGGCTCAGCTCGTTGACGAGATCCAGACGAAAGCCCAGCGACTGCTCACGGAGCACCTGGCGCGACAGGGGGGAGTGCTCGTCGTGCCCTTCGACGAAACACGCCGCATCCTGGCGGACATCGCGCCGTCCGACAGTCCCACTCGATAGTCGCATCGCTGGGATAGGCGATCTGACAGGGGCTGGGATGTTTCTTGGAAGGCTCCGAATAGGCGGCGGGAGAAAGCACTGCGATGAGCAGCATCACGAGCAAAGCGAGAATCGCCCGACAAGCGGGAACGGCGAGACGAACTCGACATGCGTTTTCCGCCGATTGACGAATGACCATTGACGAATGAGGATCTTGTCTCGCCCCTAGCCACTCGCCCCTAGCCCGACCGGCGGCAAATAGCAGACACACTCACGACGCATGCGGACTACGGCACCGTCTTCCAAGCCGCCCCATCCCACACATAGGTTTGCCGCGAAGGATCGCTGTCGATTCGCTGCAGGAGAACAAACCGGCACCCGCTCTGTTTATAGAACTGTTCCGCCTTGTGCCCCATCAGCATCGCGAGATGCGGGTCAGGGCTCTCTCCGGCAACAGTCACCGGCACGAAGATCTGCCCTTCCGATCCGCGAAACACCTCCGTAACATCGACACGGGGTTTGGATTCATACGGCTCCTCCTGAATCGCCACCATGAAACGCTGAAGCGCCGCCAGCTCATGCTGATCCAACTCGGCCCGGAGACGGTGATTGTGATCGATCATCATAGAGTACTCCTTAACCTGCACGGTCGAGCTGCGCTCAAACTGACTGCCCGGCAACGCCGCTGGCGGGCCTTTTCAACAGCCGACTAAGACCAATACTGGGAGGCCTGCGTATACCCGAACAGCAGATCCCGTCGCGCCAGAATACCGACCAGTTTGCCGTTCCGCACGACGGGCACTCGCGTGAGATACCGGTCTTGGAACAGATCGGCCACTTGCACGAGAGTCTGGTCTTCCGTCACCGTCACTGGATAGGCCGACATGATCTCGGTCGCCAGAACCTTGCGCAGATCCCGCCCTTCGATCATCACCTGCAAGAGATCGTATTCACTCACCACGCCCACCAGCGTCCCATCCTCCTCCACCACGGGCAGACTCCCGAAATTCCGATGGGTCATCATGTGGGTCAAGGTCAGCGCGTCCGTCCGCGACGTACAGCGTGTGACCGAGTCCTGCATCAACTGACCGACGGTCAAGGTTTTTGGATCGCAGGCTTTCAGGAAAAATTCTGTTTGTCGCATCGCCTTTCCCTCACTTTCTTCTGGCTGAACCGCCGCCCAAATAGGTTCGCAAGATATCGCGCCGGGCAATGATACCGATCAGTCGATCCTTGGCATCCACGACCGGCACACGGACAAGATCGCTGGCCCGTAAGACATGCACCAGCGTTCCCAGCGTCGTTTCGGGCCGGACCGAATAGGGATTCCCCGTCATGACATCAGCCGCCGTCAGCTCCCCCAGTGCGTGCCCATCGTCCATCGCGGCAAGCAGGTCATGCTCACTCACAATCCCGATCAGCTTTCTCGCGCCATCCACCACCGGGACCGCGCCAAATCCCTCGATCATGAGAGACGCAATCACATCACCCTTCGTCTTCACGCGGGCGGACTGCACCCGTTTTTCCATCACCGGCTTCACCAGTATCGAAGCAAAGTCCGGCACTTTCGAAATTTTTGCCGGCTTCTTTGCCGGCTTCTTGTTCATCGTCTTCGGCATGACATCACGCTCCTTCTTTGGTCATATTGCAGAGACAGTACCAACCTACGGGGTCATTTATTCGGCCGGCCACGCTCCGGCAAGGCCGCGATCCTCTGACCATCGGAGATGCATCGTTTTCTGTTTCCCCGCTACAACTGTAATCCCCTTTAGTTCCTGCTTCCGGTCCCGATGGATCGCCGTGACGTTATAGCTACCCGGCGCCAAATCAACGAAGAGCCAAGGCCCCTCCACCTGTTCTTGAGGGATCGTCACGGCGGCTCCGCCTTTGACCGGTTGGATCGTCACGGAGACCCCAGAGAGGAACGGTTTCCCTCCTGCAGTAAAGACGAGCTTCAACGAAAACGGCGGGTACTGGGCCGCCCGCTCTTCAAGGCCGATACCGGCACTGAAATACCGCACGTCGCCGGCCCGGTGAAGAGGCAGCAAGTCGACCGTCGTACGGCCTTCAATCTGATGACTCAACTCGACAAACTCACTTGAAGCCCCGATCCGTGCCACCGCGCCGCCATCGGCCAGCCCCACTTCCCCGCTGAAGACTGCTGAAAACCCGACCATCCATACAAGACTTCGTTTCATACGTCCTCCTTTTGGCTCACTCCTTCACTCACGCAATGACAATGCCATAACGTGCCATCGCTCGGAATCAGGATTTCCACACAGGCACGCGCATTCCCAATTCAACTCGTCCTCCCCCTGGGAAGACTGAGGCCAATCACCACAGTCACCATTTCGACTCTGCTGCAAAAAGCCGCAGTACTCCGTTCGATGGAGGCATCGATTGCCTTCAAACCCTGGAAACCATGCAGATTCACCACAGCCATTGCCAGACTCCACAGGCATATCCAATGCAGATTAGATACCTGACATGTTCGCGGTCGCTGAAGCTTTTTAGAAGAAGAAGGAGTCTCTCATGCGCATTGTCTGTGCGGTCGATGGGTCAGAGTATGCTCAGTGGGGAGTCCAGGCACTCCAAGCGCTCGCCAGCCGGGAACCTGAGCATGTGGTGCTTTTGCACGTCGTCGATCCTTCGCTGCTCCAGGCGGCCAAAGGGAGAAATCCGGTGGCCGTCAGACGCGCCCTCGCTGCCTTAGAGAAGGCCGGCACATTACTCTTACGTGAAGCGGAACGGTCAGCACGGGTCGCCCTCAGCCAAGCGGGCACCGGCCCTCGCACAAAATTCCAGACCATCCTCGCGCACGGTCCCTTTGCCAAGACGATCGCCCGGCAGGCTAAACGGTTGAAGGCGGATCTCATCCTGATGGGGTCTCGAGGATTAAGCGACATCAAAGCCTTTCTGCTGGGCAGCACCTCCCGGCAAGTGGCGGCCGTCGCCCCCTGTTCGCTCTTGGTGGTTAAACAGCCCCTCACTAGGTTCAGCCATGTGACGCTCGCAGTGGATGACTCGAAACCCTCACGGGCCGCAGCCCGTTTTCTCCGAACCCGCATTCTTCCGGACTCCGCGACGGTGTCGATTCTGACTTCCGCCGAAAGCCCGGTGACAGACCTTGCCTCCCGCTATCTGTCGGAATCGCAATTGACAGCCCTGACCCAACCGGTCATGGATCGCGCCTCCAGCCTCGTCGATGCCTTGCGGGAGGACTTTATCAAGGACGGATACCCGGCGGTGCCCCACGTGCGGATGAATCATGTGATCGACACCATCGTCAAACACGTGGAGGCCGAACACGATGATCTCCTGGTATTCGGCTCTCGTGAACTGACCAAGACCGAGCGACTGCATCTCGGCAGCGTATCCGAAACGCTTCTGCGCCACGCGCCTTGTTCGGTCCTCCTCGTGCGAGGCACACGTGCCTGAGTTCCGGTACCACGATATTGGAACCCTCGCGTTCGACGAGGTGCTGAAGCGGCTTGAGACCGCCACCGGCGGCCTCACGCCGGAAGAGGCCCAGCAACGGCTTGTCCAATTCGGCGCCAACCGGCTCACGGGACCTGATCGCTACACCCTCCTGCGAGGACTCACCCGCCACTTCACCCACTTCCTCGCTCTATTGCTCTGGATCGCGGCCGGCCTCGCATTCGCCGCCGACTTCTTGAAACCCGGCGAGGGCATGGCCACCCTGGGCTGGGCCATCCTCGGTGTCATCGTCATCAATGCTGTGTTCGCCTTCTTTCAAGAGTACAAAGCCGAGCGCGCCGTGCAGGCACTCCATCGCCTGCTGCCAGAGAAGGCCTGGGTCATGCGAGGAGGACAACCGCTTGAACGTCCTCGCAGTGACATCGTACCGGGCGACATCCTCATCCTGGAGGAAGGGGAACGAATCCCGGCAGATGCGCGCTTGATCGAAGCCACCGGCGTGCGAGTGGACAACGCCGCTCTGACTGGTGAATCGAACCCGAAGCGACGGATTGCCGAATCTACTAAGGATGGCCATTGGCTCGACCTCCCGAACATCGTCTTCGCCGGCACCACCATCCTCTCCGGCCATGGGCGCGCGGTCGTATTTGCGGTCGGAATGCACACAGAGTTCGGCAAAATCGCCAATCTCACGACCTCGGTCGCCATCGGCCTCAGCCCGCTGCAAAAAGAAATTATTACTGTCACCCGCATCGTCGCCGCCATTTCTCTGGCCATGGGAGCGGCCTTCTTTGTGATCGGAATGGGCACCGGACTCGGCTTCTGGATCAGCGCGATTTTCGGCATCGGCATCATCGTGGCGAACGTGCCCGAAGGTCTCCTGCCGACAGTCACCCTCGCCCTGGCCATGAGCAGCCAACGGATGGCGAAGCGCAACGCCCTGATCAAGCACCTGTCCTCCGTCGAAACGCTCGGCTGCACAACGGTCATCTGCACCGACAAGACCGGCACGCTCACGGAAAATCGGATGAAAGTGGATCGGTTCTGCACCGACGGGCTCGTGATCGAATCGCGCGAGGGATGCCTCTTCACCAGAGGCCGCTTGATCACGACGGCGGACGCCGAACAGTGGCAACCCTTATTCGACGCCCTCGTCAATTGCCACAACGCCAAGCGCGTCCGGCACTCGGACGGACGGTTCGTCGTCACGGGCGATCCGACGGAAGTCGCGCTCCTGGAATTTGCCATCGAGCATGGGCTGGCCCACCGTCCCCCGTTGCGCCGCATGGGAGAACTGGCCTTCGATGCCGATCGCAAACGGATGAGCACCCTGCACTGGTCAGAAGGCCGTCTCGTAGCTTTTACCAAGGGCGCCCCGGAAGCCGTGCTCACACTCTGTACAACAGCATTGGTTCATGGCGAAGCCATCTCCATGACACCGGACGAGCGGGCGCGGATCCTGAATCAAAACCGGACGTTCGCCGAACAGGCATACCGCGTGCTCGCCGTGGCGATGCGCGAAGTCGCCCATCAGCCCGAACAAATCGAAGTGGAGACCATCGAGGAGAATCTGACGTTTCTCGGACTCATCGCCATGATGGACCCGCCGCACCGGGAAGTCCCCGAGGCGATCCTCAAATGCCGCAAAGCCGGCGTGCGTGTGGTCATGATCACGGGCGATCATCCCCTCACCGCCCTGGCGATTGCCCGCAAGATCGGCCTGGCGCCGGAACAGGCACCGCAACAACTGACCGGCTTTATCCCGGTGATCGAGGGGACACAGCTCGACGGCATGAGCGATGACGTGCTTCGCCAACTACTGACCCCGTCGCGATCGGGAGAGCCGGATCCGGTGTTTGCCCGTATGGCGCCGCGCCATAAGATGCGCATCGTCTCAACGCTCAAAGATATGGGTCACGTGGTGGCCGTCACCGGCGATGGCGTCAACGATGCGCCGGCCCTTAAGAAAGCCGACATCGGAGTGGCCATGGGCATCGCCGGAACCGATGTCGCCAAGGAAACCGCGGATATCATTTTACTCGACGACAACTTCGCCACGATCGTCGGTGCGATCGAAGAAGGCCGGGCGGTCTATGAAAACATTCGCAAATTCACCAGCTATATCCTGGCCAGCAACGTCCCTGAAATTGTGCCGTTCCTGGGCTATGGCTTCTTCGGCATCCCGCTGGCGCTCACGATTCCGCAAGTATTGGCAGTCGATCTCGGCACCGACATGATTCCGGCGCTGGGCCTCGGCACAGAACGCCCGGTGGCCGACGTCATGGATATTCCGCCGCGCCCGAGATCCGAACGGCTCCTGAATCTCCCGCTCCTGCTGCGCGCGTACCTGTTTCTCGGTCTGATCGAAGCCATCGTGGCGATGAGTGGATTCTTTCTCTACCTCACGAGCCAGGGATGGACCTGGGGCACTCATCTGGATTGGTCTTCACCCCTCTATAAGGAGGCCACGACCGTGACCTTCGCCGGAATCGTCTTAGCCCAGGTGGCGAATGTGTTTGCCTGCCGGTCCGATCGACTCAGCGCCACCAGGAGTGGCTGGTTCAGCAACCCCCTCATCCTCTGGGGCATTGCTGTCGAGCTGACGCTGCTGGCCGCCATTGCCTATACGCCGATAGGCCACGAGATTTTTGGAACGAGCCCTGTGCCTGCCTGGATCTTCGGTCCGCTCGCGCTGGGCGCCCTCATGCTGTTATTGGCAGAGGAAGCTCGTAAGATCATTGCGAACAGGCTGCGTCATCGTGCGCCGACTGACCTGGTACAGAAAGCGAGTGCATTATGACCGACGACCCGAATGAGCCAACCCGGCATGTCCCCGTCAGCGAGGTGATCCCACGCCCGGCGGTCTCGCCTCCATCCGATCCAGCACGAGAACATGAACGTCCGCTCCCCATCACCGTGATTCCCCTCCCGCAGAGACGAGCCAGATCGGGGCGCCCCTGGTTGCTCGGTGGTATGGCCTCACTGCTCCTGATCGGCGCCGGCATCTGGTATTGGTTCAACGGCGGTCCCCCCCCGATCCAGTATAAGACAGCCCTCGCCGACCGGGGCCCTATCACATCCCTCGTCACCGCCACCGGAACCGTCAATCCAGTCATGTCCGTCCTGGTCGGCAGTCAGGTGTCCGGCAAGATTGCGAAGCTCTTCGTAGATTTCAACGCCGTGGTCAAACAAGGCCAACCTCTTGCCCAGATCGATCCACTCCCATTCCAATCACGCGTCAACCAGGCGCGTGCCGGCGTGAAAAGCGCCGCCGGCAACCTGGCCAAGGCCACGAACATGGGAGCCCAGCGAAAGCGAGAGCGCGACCGGATGGCCACTCTTCGAAAGCAGGCCTTCGTCTCGCAGGCGGACCTCGATCTGGCCGAAACAAACTATCGCGACGCCGAAGCCAATGTGCAGGTGATGCAGGCGCAGGTGGACCAGGCGCAGGCGACGCTCGCCTCCGCCGAGTTGGATCTCGGCTATACCACCATCTACTCGCCGGTCAACGGCATCGTGATCTCCCGCACCGTGGACATCGGTCAGACCGTCGTGGCCAGCTTTCAAACACCCACCCTCTTTGTCATCGCGCAGGACCTGATGAGGATGCAGGTGAACGCCAATGTCAGCGAGTCCGATATCGGCGGCGTGGCTGAAGGAAAGACGGCCAGCTTTCGCGTGGATGCCTATCCGAAACACTTCTTCGATGGAACCGTCACACAGGTGCGGAATGCGCCGATCAGCGTGCAGAACGTCGTAACATACGATGTCGTCATCACGGTCGACAACAAAGACCTGAAGCTCAAGCCGGGCATGACGGCCAACGTAACCATCGTCACCGCCAAGAAAGAATCTCCGCTGCGCGTGCCGAACGGCGCGCTACGGTTCCGGATGCCTAACATTCCAGTGGACAAGAAAGCGTCGCGGGTCTGGGTGTTGGATCTGGAGAGCACAACCCATCAGGCCGACGTCAGCACCGGTATTGCAGACTCCCTGTTTACGGAAATTACCGAAGGACCAGTGAAAGAAGGCGACCGGGTGATCCTCGGCATAGACACTCCCGAGGAACAGGCACAAAAGAAACTGCCACCGGGGTTCGACTCGACTCCGAGAATGAGATAGATAGCCAAAGGCCGTGTATCTGTCTGTCTCGTCTGTTCGGTCCGTCAGGTCTGTCTGG